>CAYHRZ010000174.1:0-2908 GCA_964359125.1 uncultured Klebsiella sp.
CGGTGGCCGAGGGCTACCGCGTCACCGCCGTGAGCGTGGTGCCCCAGCGCGGCGAGTTGGAGGGGCCGGTGTCGGTACTCAAGGCGATCGACAGCGTGACCACCGAGGAGGTCGACATCGGCGGCCTCCGCGCCGACGCCGACATCACCGTGGGCCTGGCGCTGCGCAAGGGCGTCGGGCTGGCCGGGAAGGGACAGTCTTTCGTGGTTCACGTCGACGTGGAGCCAGTGATCACCGAGCGCCGCTTCGAGTCGGTCCCGGTGCTGGTGCGCGACGCGGCCTATGCCGCCTCGACGGAGGCGGTGTCGGTGTTGCTGGCCGGGCCCGAGGAAGAGCTGGGCAAGATCGACGCGGGCCTGGTGAGCGTGATGGTGTACCTGCCGGAGGGATTCGCCGAGGGCGGCGGGCAAGCCCGCCATGGCAAGGGCAGCGGGCCGCGCTACGAGGTGGTGCACGGCGGCGGCGAGGCGGTGCGGGTGCAGGGGGTGGAGCCCGACCGGATCGGGTTCGTTCGCAAGGAGTAAACGATGCAGTTCGGCACCGACGGGATCCGCGGCAAGGCGGGCGCCGAGATCAACGTGGACCTCGCTTTCCGGCTGGGCAACGCCGTCGCGCGGACCATCGGCAGCACGGTGTGGGTGGCCCGGGACCCCCGGCCGTCCAGCCCGGCCCTCGCCGACGCGGTGGTGGCGGGCGTGGTGGCGGCGGGCGGCCTCGCCACGAGCCTGGGCGTGCTGCCCACCCCGGGGCTCTCCGCCCGGCTGGCCGAAGACCCGGGGGGTGCGGGCGTGATGATCACCGCCTCCCACAACCCGGAAGCCGACAACGGCATCAAGGTGCTGTTCGCCGACGGGCGTAAGCTCGGCAGCGGCGTTCTCGCCGCGCTGAGCAAGGAGATCGACCGTCCCGTGAACGGCGTCGGCGGCCGCTCCCGGTCGCTGGCCGATGGGTCTGACCGCTACGCCCGGTGGGTCCTCGAACACCTGCCCACGGGCACCTGGCTGCAGGGGCGCCGCGTGTTGCTCGACGCGGCGATGGGCGCGTCGGCGGGCGTGGGTCGGCAGGTATTGCTGTCCCTGGGCGCGGAGGTCGAGATGTTCTCCGGGCGGGCGATCAACGACCGCTGCGGCTCGGTGCACCCGCAGTTCGCGGCGATGGCGTTGAAGAGGGGCGGTCACGACGCGGCGCTGGTCCTCGACGGCGACGGCGACCGGGTGGCGATGGTGGCGGCCGATGGCCGCATCCTCGATGGTGACCACCTGCTGTGGATCCTCCGCAAGGGGCCGGTGATGGTGGGCACGGTGATGACCAACATGGGACTGGAGCGGTCGCTGGCGGGGGAGGGGATTCGCCTGCACCGCAGCCCCGTGGGCGACACCCACGTGGCGGCCTCGATGGGGGACCTCGGGGCCACCGTGGGCGGCGAGCCCAGCGGGCACATCCTCCTGGCCGACGGGACCCCCACCGCCGACGGCCTGCTCTCGGGCCTGCGGGCGCTGGCTGCTTCACCGACATTGTCGACCGACGGCTACACCCCCTACCCGCAGGCGCACGCCTCGCTGAAAGACGTCATCCGGACCGATGTCAACACCCAGTTCGTGGTCGATGCCGGCGGGCGCGTGGTGGTCCGGAAGAGCGGCACCGAGCCGGTGGTCCGCGTGATGGTGGAGCACCCCGATGTCACCGAGGCCAACGAACTGCGCGACCGCGTGGCGGCGCTCTTGAGGAATCCATCATGAACCGACGTCTAGGCGTGAACGTGGACCACGTGGCCACGCTCCGGCAGGCCCGCCAGGCCAGCTACCCGGACCCGCTGGCGGCGGCGCTCGTGGCGGAACGCGCTGGCGCCGCCCAGATCACCGTGCACATCCGGGGGGATCGGCGTCACGTGCAGGACCACGACCTGTACCGGATGCGTCAATCGGTGCAGACCCTGCTCAACGTGGAGGCGGCCACCACCGTCGAGATGGCCGCGATCCTGCTCGACGTGCGCCCGCACCGGGTAACCCTGGTGGCCGAGCGCCCGGGAGAAGTCACCACCGAGGGAGGGCTCGACGTGGCAGGCCAGCGCGCCGAAGTATCCAAGTTCGCCGCGAGAATGACCAGCGTGGGCGTACACGTGGCGTTGTTCATCGACCCGGACGTGGACCAGGTGATGGCCAGCGCCATGCCGGGCGTCGACATGGTGGAACTCAACACCGCGCGGTGGAGCGAGACGGGAGATCCCCACGAGTTGGCCAGGCTGGCGAGGGCCTGCGCGGAGGCGCGGGAGGTGGGGCTCCAAGTGGCCGCCGGTCACGGGCTCACCCTGCACAACCTGCGTGCGGTGGTCGACGCCGCCCCGGAGATCGAAGAATACAACATCGGCCACGCCCTGGTGGGCGACGCGGTGTTCCTCGGGCTGGAGGGGGCGGTGCGTCGGTACCTGGAGTTGCTGCGGTGAACCCCCCGGCGCGGCGACGGCCGGTGTCGCGGGCGACCGTGATCCGCGCGCTGGATCGGCAGGTGATCGAGGGCCTGGGCCTGCCCTCGCCGGTGCTCATGGAGAACGCCGGGCGCGGCGTGGCCGACGCGATCGCGGCGCGGTACTCGCCGGTGCCCACGGTGGTGTTGTGTGGGCCGGGCAACAATGGCGGCGACGGCTACGTCGTGGCGCGCCACCTGGCCCAGCGCGGGTGGACCGTGCGCGCGGTGCCGGTGTTGTCGCCGTCGTCGGCGGACTGCGTGCTCTTCCACGGGGTGGCCAGCCGACTGGGACTCGTGGGCGACGCCCCCTTCGTTCCCGGGCTGGTGGTCGACGCGGTGCTGGGCACCGGGCACCGGGCCGGGCCGGATTCCCCCCCCTTGCCCGCCCCCGCGCGCGGGGGGGGGTGGACGCAGGCCGGGGGGGGGGCTCCGCCCGGTGTCC
>CAYHRZ010000174.1:2918-9605 GCA_964359125.1 uncultured Klebsiella sp.
GGGCGGTCGTCACCGCGCCCGCGGCGGCCGGCAGGGGCGCGGGGGGGGGGGGGCCCCCGGGGGGGGGGGGCCCCCCCGCCCGTTCTCCCCCCGCACCTCCACGAACTCGTCGCCACCTGGGCGAAAATCCCCCTCGTCGCCATCGACGTGCCCACCGGCATCGACGCCGACACCGGGCAGCGAGTGTCCGACTTCCCCGCCGCGGACTTCACCGTCACCATCGGCCGGCTCAAGCCCTTCCTTTTCACAGGTCATTACCCCTACGATCTCGTCGAGATCGGCCTCGCCGACGATCCCCGGGGCGAGGCCGAGCTGGTGGTCGCGCGGCCGTGGTTACCATCCCTGGGCCCGGGTGCCAACAAGTGGGACCGGGGCCACGTGGGCGTGCGCGCGGGATCCCCCGAGAAGACCGGCGCCGCCGTGCTCGCTTGCCGGGGTGCGCTCCGGGGCGGGGCGGGGCTCGTGACCCTGTGCGTCGCCCGGGAGGCCTGGGATCGACTGTCGGGTTTGCCGCCGGAGGTGATGGTCGTCGAGCCGGGGTCCTCCTTTACCCCCGACGCCTGGGTGGTGGGCCCGGGCCTCGGTCGCGCGGCCGACGACGAGGTGCGCGCTTGCTGGTCGACTTTCCCCGGGCCCGCCGTCTTCGACGCCGACGCGCTGCGGGCCCTCGACGGCCGGCCCTCGCCCCACCCGCGGGTGATCACCCCCCACGCCGGCGAGGCGGCCTCGCTCCTGGGCGACGACTGGCGCACCCTGGAGGGCGATCGACTGGCCACGGCCACCCGGCTGTCGGGGACCGCGACCTGCATCTACAAGGGCGTCCACCCGGTGGTCAGCGGCACGCCGCTGGCCATCGTCCCCGGCGCCGCGGCGGCGCTGGGCACCGGGGGCAGCGGCGACGTGCTCGCTGGCCTGTGCGGGGCGCTGCTCGCCCAGGCGCGCACCGGCGGCCTCGACCGCTCGCGGCTCGACGCGGTGGCCCTCGCGGCGGCCTGGCTCCACCAGGAGGCCGCGCGGGGCCTGCCCGCGGGCTCGTTGCCGTCCGAGGTGGCGGACCGGGTGCCGGGCGTGCGCGGGTGACGGTGAGTGTCCGCGTGGAGACGGAGGCCGAGATGCGCGCCCTGGGCGCCCGCCTGGGCGAGGCGGTCTTTCCCGGCGCGGTCATCCTGCTCGACGGCGACCTCGCCGCGGGGAAAACGACCCTCGTGCAGGGGCTGGCCCGCGCGCTGGGGTTGCGCGGGCCCGTCACCAGCCCCACCTACGCCATTGTCAACGAGTACCCGCAGGCACACCTTCACCTCTGTCACGTCGACGTGTACCGGCTGGAGTCGGTCGAAGAGCTCGTCGCCACCGGCATCCTCGACCGGGTGGGCGAGGAGGGTTGCTGGGTAGTGGAGTGGGCGTCGCGTTTCCCCACCGCCTGGCCGGTAGAGGCCCTCCGGGTGACGATCTCGCTCGACGGCGAGACCCGCGTGTTGGTGGCGGAGGGGGAGGGGAAACACGCGTCACTGGGCGCGGCGCTGGGGCGGGCGCGGGGTACATCGGGCACATGAAGAAGCCCCCGCACCCGACCGACCACGGCACCTTCGGCCTGCACAGCCCCCAGGAGAGCGTCATGCTCGTCCAACTTGCCGAGCGCGCCCACAAGAACCCCCAGAAGCCCGGGCAAGCCTGGGGGCGGATCCAGGGCACCCGCACCGTCGACGGGCGCCAGGAGGAGGGGGTGAAGGTCTACCACGTCAACATCAACACCAACCAGCTCACGATCACCGAGTCCTGGGCCGGGCAGGAAACGGCGCGCCGGACCCTTCCCCTCGACGCCAGCGAGCGCGTGGAGTTTCCCCAGGGGCCCACGCCGCCCCCCGACCCCGGCCCCGCCACGCCGTCGTTCCACCGCTTGCCGTTGCGCGGTGCCGACCTCTTCCCCGAGGAGGAACTCCGCGAGTGGGTGTTGGAGCGGGCCGACCAGGACGTGCTCGGGCTCTCCGTGTTGCCCCGCCGGATCCGGCTGGTCGGCGAGCGATTCCAGGAGGTCCTTGGCCTGCCCCAGCCCCTCGCCGCGAACGTCGCGCCCGGGACCGGGGCCACCCTGCGCGCGCTGTGGCGGCGTCCCGGCGTGGAGCGACGCTTCGTCGAGGGCTGGTTCGGCAGCGTGGACGGGCGCGGGACGGCCTGGGTCCTGGAGGTGGGCGACGACGAGGAGTGGTGGCTGGCGATGCGCACCTTCGAGCGGCGGCCGGGCATGATCGGGCGGTGGACGAGCGCGTGGACGCAGCGCGCGGGGGTCGGCGCGGCGTCGGTGAGCAGCTCCCTGCGCGCGGTGCTGGCGCCGCCGGAGGGCGAGCGGCCCATCGCCGTGGGGAAGCCGACTTCGCCCGACCAACCCGAGCTGGGCATGTTTGGTGGCACGCTGGAGCACGCGGAGGAAGTGCCGGCCACCGCCGAGGCGGTCGCCGACCGCGTGGGTCGCGACTGGGAGGCCAACCTCCCCCTCGGCAAGAGCCCGGAGGGCGCGCGGCTGACGGTGTTTCGCGGCCGGGAGTGGGAAACCTGGCACATCGAAGGGGAGTTCCCGACGGGCCTCGACGACCTCATCCGGGCGATCGCCGCCCGGGGCGAGCCGCCCACGTCCCTGGCGCTGGTCCGGATGGGCGTTTTGCCCTTCGAGGGCGACGTGTACCGCGCGCTCTTGACCGAGGGCGAGGCGCAGGGTCGCCGGTGGACGCGGGCCATGCTCATCGGGATGGCGCCCGACGGCGCGGTGGTCGGCTACCGCATCGTGGTCCGGGACCACGGCGAGATGGACGACGACGGGTGGATCGGCGTGCCCCCCGACACGGAGATGTCGTTGTTCACGCTCAACTCCGGGGAGGCGTAGCGCAGCGCGCCCGCCGGGCAGGGAGAAACGGCGGGGACTCGGCGAAGCGGGTACGTTCTCCCCCGCGGAGGTTCGCCATGGCCGAGCAGGTGAAGATGAAAGCCCGGATCAGGCGCCGGCCGTGTACGGACCTCGATGTCTACGACGCCGAGGCCGTGCGCGTCGCCGTCATGGCCGACATCGGCGCCCACTACGCGCTCGCGGGCCACCTCGCCGACACCGCCCGCTTCTTCGGCACCAACTGGGAAGAACGGGTCGACTTCAGCGCCGAGTTGGAAGAAGGGTGCCGCGAGGAAACGGTGGCGGCGCTCTTCCTGCACCTGGCGGCTCGCCCGGAGGCGCTGCGGTGTTTCCGCGAGGGTCTGGTGGTGCTCGCCCGCCGCCGGGTGATGGGGGTCCTGGAACTGGTGGAACCGCAGGCGCTCCGATGGCGACTCCACACGGTTCACGTGGGCGAGGGGGAGGCCGGCTGCGGCGTGTTCGTCGACGAGTGGACGGCGACGGAGGGCAAGGGCCTCGACCCCCTGCCGGAGCCTTTCCGCGAGTGGCTCGACGTGGGCAAGGCACGCGTGGCGGAGTTCGAGATGCGCGCCAAGCCAACCGAGCCGCCCAAGCCCTACTTGCACACCGCCGTGCTCGAGGTGGAAGGGGTGCTGCCGCCGGGAGCGCGGGGCCTCGCCGAGCTGGTGGGCATGGCCACCGACGCGGAGATGCAACAAGGTCCCATGCGGGCGGGGTTGGTGTTCGCCCTCCGTGGCACCACACTCGAGCGCTGGGAGGTGTGGGGCGAGCTGCCCTGTGGCCTCGACGACTTCATTCGCGCCGTCGCCCAGCACTCCCGGGCCGACGGCGCCGCGTTCGTCCACCCGTGTACAGTGGTCGTCGACGACGGGCCGACCCGCCGTGGCATCGCCGTGGTGGCGGAGCGCGACGGCCAGCTCTGTCGCCGGGTGTTGCCGCTCTCGATCGCCGACGACGGCACGATCAGCGCGCAGTCCCCGGTGTACCAGGACGAGGGGCCGCCCGAGGAGCCCTGGATCGGCGTGCCCCCGCCCGAGGGCGTGACTATCTCGTGGCAGTTGAGCCGACCGATTCCCACCGGGGGCGTGTTGCCGGAGGGGTAGGCGGGGCGCGGTTGTCCTGTGCGGGCCAGCCCCGAGCGTCTCGCCCACCAGCCCCGCCGTGGACATCCTCCCGGCGTGAACGGAGGTGAACGCCGGCCCCGCGCAGGCTGTCGTCGTGGCATCCGGCGTCGCCGAGTCTCGCCCCCGGGGCGCCCAACTCAATGCCTCGCGTTCTAGTGGGTGTAGGAGGTGCTCGCGGTGTCGCCCACTACCAGCACCTCGCCGTGCGGCCGTGACGGGGCGGCAGCAAGCGCCGCACGCAATCCAAGCTGGCGCCGGAGCGCGCGCACGTGGGACGGGGGGCACGGGCTCGTGAGCCAGGCGACGCACGGTACGGGGGCTGACGGCAAGCGCCTCGGCGAGGGACAGTCGCTCGCTCCGTGTCGCGACATGTGCTGCGAGGCGGCGAGCGGCCACGACCGGGGCCGACTGCCCGGAGAGGCTGCCGAGCGCGAAGACCGCACACACGGCGTCGAGATCGACGCCGTCGTGATCGTGGAGGGTGGTGATGCCCAGGGGCTCCAACAACAATTCGCGCCGGACCCGCGGCAGGTGCTCGCGGACGCGCTCCGGCAACCACGGCGCCACGACGCGGGCGCCGAGTAGGTCGTGGATGCAGTTGGCCTCCTGGGCGCCGTCCTGGTCCGCGCCGTGGTGCGCGCTCTGGCCGAGGATGTATTGCAGCAGCGTCCGCGCGTGGGCCTGGTCGTGGACCGGACGTAGCCGGGGGGGCTGGAACGGCACGCCGTAGCTGAAACACCGCTGCATCGCGATCTGCAGGCGGCGCGCCAGCTCCCGGGCCTGCGCCTCGGTGCAGAACGCGGCGACGTGGAGGTGGGTGTCGGCCGCGCACCACACGTACACGCCGAATGCCTGCCCCAGGTCGGCGAGAATCCAAGCGAGTCGCCGCCGGGCGGCGGGAGACGGGACCAGCACGCGGTTGTCGTCCAGGCGGAGGATCACCTGCCAGGCCAGGGGCTGGTGGGGAGGCATGGCGGCGGAGTACGCACCGGGGTGGCGGATGGCAAGTTCCAGTGTGTGGACTTCCCACCGGTGGACGCCCAGCGGTTGGCGGTGGGTCCGGGGGGCGAGACCCGGGGTCCGGGTCGGGTCCTGGCTGCGGTGGTGCTCCCGGCGGCCGAAACCGGGGTGAGACCGCCGGTCTGGGGCGGGTCTTGGCCGCGGCTCGGCCCCGCCGGGCCGGTGGCTGTGTGCGCTGCGGCCGAAACCGGGGTGAGACCCCGGGTCTGGGGCGAGTTTCGACCGCCGCTGCGGTGGGGATGGTCAAAACCCTCGTGAGACCGCGGGTCTGGGGCGAGTTTCGACCGCAGGCTGGCCCCGCCGGGCCGGTCGCTGTGTGCGCTGCGGCCGAAACCGGGGTGAGACCCCGGGTCTGGGGCGGGTCTTGGCCGCGGCGGCGCTCCCCGCGGCCGAAACCGGGGTGAGACCGCCGGTCTGGGGCGGGTTTCGACCGCCGGCGCGGGGGGGAGGGTCAAAACACGGTTGAGACTAGGCGATCCGTCGGATTCCCGGGGCGACCCGGCTCGCGGTGTAAACGGTCGGCGCGCGCTGTCCCCCGGCGCCCGCCAGACGGTTAGCCGCGGCCCCATGCGCCTCTTCCTGGTCACCCTCGCCGCCTCGCTGCTCGCCTGCACCCTGGGCGCCACCGACACCGGCAACAAGGACGGTGACGACTGCGCCGCCTTCACCGAGACCTGCAACGGCCTCGACGACGACTGCGACGGCGAGGTCGACAACGACGTCGCCGATCCCCCGTCCTGGTACGCCGACGACGACGCCGACGGCTACGGCGACATCGGCGAGTCCCTCGCCGAGTGCGATGCCCCGGCGGGTTTCGTGGCCGACAACACCGACTGCAACGACGCCGACACCGCGATCAACCCGGCGGCCGAGGAGTCGGGCGGCAACGAGGTCGACGAGAACTGCGACGGGGTGATCGACGAGACGTGTGGCAGCCACGCGCCGTCGGTGGTGATCGAGAGCGGCGAGTACGACCCGGAGTACGACTTCGGGGGCACCACTAAGCCGGCAATCTCGGTGGTCCTGGAGCTGGCCGACGAGGACGGCGACCTCTACGTGGTGGTGACCAGCCTTTGGATCGACGAGGTGGCCGACGGCGTGGTCGACACCACCGGCGCCCCCACCTACGTGTTCTCGCCCTTCGTGTTTGACAACGACGAGGCCTGTGACGAACTCGACCAGCGCATCCAGTACACCGTGGAGGGCAGCGACTGGTCGTCCTATGCCGCGATCGACGTGGCCGTGGCGGTGGAAGACGCTGTGGGCCACCAGGGCGAAGCCGCCGTGGTGACCATCGACGTGGAGTAGGCGGCTCCCGTGGTGCCGGCCCTCCCGCCTCCTCCCCCTTTTGCGGGGGTTGCCCGCCCTCCCGCCTCCTCCCCCGCTTGCGGGGGGTTGCCCGCCCTCCCGCCTCCTCCCCCGCTCGCGGGGGGTTGCCCGCCCACCCGCCTCCACCCCCCCGCCCCTTCGCTCACCGCGGCGGGCGCCTTTTTCTTCTGGCCCTACATGGCGCGTAACCAGACCAGCTTGCTGCACCACCCCCAGCGCACGCTGTTCATCCACCTGCTCGGGAGGAGCCACATTCTGCCCCTCCGGCGCCAAGTCGAAACCATTGGCCCAGACGACCGTGTCCATTTCCGCGCG
>CAYHRZ010000175.1:0-7104 GCA_964359125.1 uncultured Klebsiella sp.
CTGGGGCGGCAACAAGATCCGAGCGCGCGGCTATGGCATCAAGGCGCTGTTCTCGGGCGGTCCGGGCACGGGCAAGACGATGGCGGCCGAGGTGATCGCGGGCTCCCTGGGCCTGGACTTGTTCCGCGTCGACTTGTCGAGCGTCATCAGCCGGTGGGTGGGCGAGACGGAGAAGAACCTCCGCGAGATCTTCGACGCCGCCGAGGGCGGCACGGCGGTGGTCTTGTTCGACGAGGCCGACGCCCTGTTCGGCAGTCGCGGCGAGGTGAAGCAGGCCCAGGACCGCTTCGCCAACCAGGAGGTGAGCTTCCTGTTGCAACGCCTCGAAGTCTTCGAGGGCTGTGCCATCCTCACCACCAACTTGCAGGAGAACATCGACGAGGCTTTCCTCCGCCGCTTCGGCGCGGTGGTCGAGTTCCCCATGCCGACGCCCGACATGCGCTTGAAACTCTGGGAGAAGGCCATTCCGCCCTACGCGCCCCGTGGCCCGGACCTCGACCTGGGCTACCTCGCCAACCAGTTCGTCCTCGCCGGCGGCGCGATCGTCAACTCGGCCATCAACGCCTGTGTCCTGGCCTCCGCGCGGCGCGAGCAGGTGTGCATGCGGCACGCGGTGGAGGCCGTTGCCCGCGAGATGATCAAGATGGGCAAACAAGTCAACCGGGTTCACTTCGCGGACTACTACGAGTTTGTCCAGGACCTCTGAGCGGCCCGAGCGCGACCGCCCACGCCGCGAACCCGATCGTGAGGCTCAACGAAGAAAAACCGATGATCGGCGCCCACATCGCCTGGTCGATCCACCGAGATAACGTGGCCGCCTTCGCTTCCGGGGCCACGGCGGCGACGTCATGGAACGCCCGGACCATGGCCAGCAGGTACCCGAGGATCCCTGCCGCGGCCGGTAGCACCGCGATTCCCAGCACCGCAATACGCACCGCCGAACGCCGAGCCGGCGCCGCCGCGGGACCGAACGCGAACCAACTGGTGAGGCCGACGGAGCTGGCCACGGCCACGAGCACGGGGCCGTAGCTGAGGAGCGTCACCGCCCCGCCACCAACCGCTGGTGGTCGGGCATCATGCAGCGGTCCTGGACGACCTCGATGCCCGCCGCCATCAGCATCGACGCGGCCACGTCGTCGCGGATGCCCAGTTGAAACCACACGACCTTCGGCTTCCACGGCAACGCCAGGACCTCCCGCGCGTGGCCTACGAGGAACTCCGGCCGCCGGAAGACCTCCACCACGTCGACCGGGGGGCAGGACCCGAGCGAGGCCACGGCGCGCGCACCGAGCCAGTCACCCGCGATCTTCGGGTTGACCCCCACCACTGTCCACCCCTGCGCCCGCAAGTACGCCGGGACGTAGTACGCGGCTTCCCAGGCGCCGGTCTTGGCGCCGAGCACCGCCACGCTCCGGTTCTCGGTGAGGATGCGGCGGAGGGCGCTGTCGTCGGCCATCAGTGCGTTTCCGCCCAGGTTCGCAATTCCCCCACCAGCGTGCGCAAGCCCGATCCCTGGAACCAGCGGACCAAGAACCCGGGCACGCTACCGCCCGCGTCGTAGCGCAACTCGTACACGACGTGCGAACCGGTGGGCGTGCTGCTGATCTCCCACTTGCCGGTGTCGAGGGCAACCGCCACCATGCCTCGCTGGGCGGCGCTCTGATCCGGCGACATCGTCCAGGTGTAGCGCTTGCCCCCGCTGATCGACTCCTCGCCGAAGAGCAAGACCACCTCGCGGTCGGAGATGCCCGAGGCCTCGTGCACCTGGATGGCCACCGTCTGGGCACCCTGCGTACCGGTGACGTCGCACACGCTCACCGCGCTGAAGTACCGGTCGTGTTCTGCCACCTTGGCCACGAGAGTATGCAGTTTATCCGCGGGAATCGGCCAGTCACACTCCGCTCGCACGGGCTGGACCTTCCCCTCCACGGAGCCGAGGAAGAAGTTGCAGCCGTTTTCCGAACCGTTGGCGGTCCAGCCGGCCGAGGCGATGGCGACGAGGAGCAGCATGGACCGCGTGTAACTGGCGAGGGCGCGCGCTACACTCGCGCACCCATGATCCTCCTGATCCTCGCCTGTTCCACCCCCGGGCAGCTCCCCAGCGACGGCGCATTCGTGCTCGACGAGGCAACCCGCGTGAGCACCGTCGCCGTCGAGCGAAATGGTGTCGCGACGGAGGCGGCGGAGTGGTGGGTCTCCCACCCCGGCGGGTGGGAGCAAGGATGGGATGTCGCGACCCGTCCCCCCGGCCACGGGCCGCTGGTGGCGACCGTCCGCACCTCGGTGCCGGCGGTGGCGCACGACGACCACCTCCGCGTGGGGCGGTGGATGGTCCGGGAGGCGCGGGCCTGGGACAGTACCGGCGCTGAACTCCCCACCTTGCTCCGCGCCGACCCCGTCGGCTTCGCGGTCGAGGTCCGCGACGAACGCGCCACCTACCCGGTCACCATCGACCCGGTGTACAGCACGGCGATCTTCAGCGAGGAGGGCGGCGCCGCCGGTGATCGGCTCGGATCGTCCGTGACCAGCGGCGACTTCGACGGCGACGGCACCGTCGAGGGCGCCAGCGGCGCGCCCGGGGCCGACGACAGCGTGGCCGACGAAGGCGCGGTGTACGTTTACGACACCACCCTGAGTCTGGCCATCACCGGCACCGGCGGCCTGGGCAGCGAACTCGCGGCCGGCGACGCCGACGCCGACGGCGACGACGACCTCGCCGCCGCCGACGACACCTCGGTCTACCTCTTCCCGGGTTCCGCGTCGGGGCTCACCTCGACCACCTGGTCCTACACCGACGCCGACGCTTCGGTGGCCACCGCCCTGGCGATGGCCGACCTCGACGACGACGGGCTCTCCGAACTCTACGTCGGCGCCAGCGGCGCCAACGCCGGCGACGGGCAGGTCGCGGCCTTCGACACCTGGGGCGCGGCCCCCGACAGCACGATCGCGGGTTCCACCGCCGAGGCGCTCGGCCGGGCGCTGGCGGTCGGCACCGACCACGACGGCGACGGCTTTCCCGAGCTGCTCGTGGGCAGCCAGGACCACACCACTTCGGCCTCGGGCGAAGGCGCGGTCCTGGTGTACGGCGGCGGCTCGTTCACCCTGTCACAGACGCTGCTGGGCGGGAGCGCCGACTTCGGCCTCGGCGTGGGCGTGGCCGACGGCGGCGACACCGACGGCGATGGCTACGGCGACCTCTTCGTCTCCGCCTACTTCGTCAGCGGCAGCGGGGATCACAAGGGGCGCGTCCTGGTCTACAACGGCAGCGCCAGCGGCTACGACGCCTCGGCACAGATGAACCGGACCGGCGGCCCCGGCGACGAGCTAGGCTACAACGGCATCGCCGGCGGCGCCGATCTCGACGCCGACGGCTACGACGACCTGCTCGCCACCATCTCGGATCTCCCGGGGTTCATCGTCTACTACGGGCAGTCGAGCGGCATCGCCAGCACCAACAGCACCAGCGTGTCGCTCGCCTCGGTCACCGGGATGTCGGGCGACCTGGGCATCGCGGCCGGAGTGCGCGACTTCGACGACGACGGCTTCGACGAGTTCCTCTTCGGCGATCCCCAGTTCTACGGCAGCGGCAGCTCGGGCGACGCCCAGGGGTGGATCGGCGTGTACGAGGGCTACGCCGACCGCGACGGCGACGGCTTCACCGGTGGCGCCAGCGGCGGCGACTGCGACGACACCGACGCGTCCATCAACCCCGGCGCCACCGACGTGGTGGCCGACGGCGTCGACAGCAACTGCGACGGTTTCGACAGTTGTTACGCGGATAACGACGGCGACGGGTACGGCTCCACCAGCACCGTGGCGAGCACCGACGACGACTGCACCGACAGCGGCGAGGCCGACAACAGCGACGACTGCAACGACAGCAATGCCAGCGCCTACCCGGGCGGCACCGACACCCCCGGCGACAGCCTCGACGGCGACTGCGACGGCACCGAACTCTGCTACGTCGACGGCGACGCCGACGGCTACGGGTCCACCTCCACCGCCGACTCGGGCGACGGCGCCTGCTCCGACGCGGGCGAGGCGATCAACGACGACGACTGCGACGACGCCGACGCGACCGTGTACCCCGCGGTGGCCGAGGTGGTGGGCGACGGCATCGACAACAACTGTGACGGCTACGAGTCCTGCCAGCAAGACAACGACGGTGATGGCTTCGGCGGCGGCACGCTCGTCGACTCCAGCGACCTCGACTGCTCCGACCCCGGCGAGAGCACCAGCGGGGGGGACTGCAACGACGCCGATGCCAGCGTGTACCCCGCCTCCCCTGAACTGCCGGGCGACGGCGTCGACCAGAACTGCGACGACACCGAGGACTGCTACGAAGACGCCGACGCCGACACCCACGGCAGCGGCACCACGGTGAGCAGCAGCGACACCGACTGCGACGACGCCGGGGAAGCGCGGGTGGGTGACGACTGCAACGACGCGGACCCCGCCGTGTACCCCGGCGCGCCCGACGCCCTCGCCGACGGCGTCGACACCGACTGCGACGGGGTCGACGACTGCTACGCCGACGGCGACGGTGACGGCTTCGGCGGGAGCGCCACGGTGGAGGGCAACGACCTCGATTGCTCCGACGCGGGGGAGATGGTCGACGCTAGCGACTGCGACGACGCCGACGCCACGGTGTCGCCCGCCGCCACCGAGACCCCCGGCGACGGCACCGACCAGGACTGCGACGGCTACGACGAGTGCTACGAGGACCGGGACGGCGACGGCTACGGCACGGAGTGGATGCCCAACGACGACGCGGACTGCGACGACCCGGAAGAATCGCGGGACGGCGGCGACTGCGACGACGACAACCCCGACGCGAGCCCCGGCGAGGCCGAGGTAGTGGGCAACAGCGTCGACGACGACTGCGACGGCATCGACGGTTGCTTCGTGGACGCCGACGGCGACGGTTTCGGCGGCACCGAGTCCACCGTCACCGGCTGCGGCGAGGCGGGCACCAGCGCGGTGAGTGGCGACTGCGGCGACGACGACGCCAGCGTGTTCCCGGGCGCCACCGAGTCCTGCAACGGCCTCGACGACGACTGCGACGGGGAAACCGACGAGGAGGGCGTCGACCCGCTCACCTGGTACGCCGACGCCGACGCCGACGGGTACGGCGACGCGGCGGCGTCGGTGGAGTCCTGCGCGCAGCCGGAGGGGCACGTGGCCGACAACACCGACTGCGACGACGCGAACGCCGCCGTGAGCCCCGGAGCCGATGAGGACTGCACGGGAGCTGCCGACCTCGACTGCGACGGGCAGGCCGGGGCCCTCGACAGTGACTGCGCGGTCGACACCGGCGAGGCTGCCGACAGCGGGACCGGCGACGAATCCGACACCGGCAACAAGGGTGCCGGCGACGACGACTGCGGGTGTGGCCACGCCGACGCGGCAGGCGGGGCGGCGGCCCTGGGGGCGCTACTGGTGGGCCTGCGGCGCCGGGCGGCGCCAGGGGCGCGAACGGGCCCGGACGCCACCGCACGTCGCACATAGATCCACAAAACTCCCAAGCCACTTTGATTGCGGTACCCCATGCTTGACCACCACGCCCTTCTCGGTCACAACTAGGCTGGTTCGCCCGCTTCCTGGGCAACTCGGAGTGCCGATGCGAGTCAACCGCACCCGCCAGCGCCGCGGCAGCATCACACCGCTGATGCTGCTGTCGATCATGATGCTCTTGCTCTTCGCGGGCCTTGCCATCGACTTCACCTACGTCCGCACCACCGAGTTCGAACTCAAGAACGCGACCGACGCGGCCGCCCACGCCGCCCTCGTGGAACTTCGCCGCAGCGGCGACACCACCCGCGCCCGCGAGATGGCGCTGGCCATGGCCGAACTCAACGAGGCGGGCGGTGTCCCGGTGCACCTCTCCGACGAAGACGTGAGCTTTGGGGAGTGGGACTACAACACCGGGAACTTCGAGGCGAGCAGTGCCGTCGTCAACGGCGTCCGCGTTCGAGCGTCCCGCACTGCAGCGTCCATCGACGGTCCGGTGTCGCTCTTCGTGGGCCCCCTGTTCGGGCACTCCGCGTCGGCCGTGGCCGAGACCGCGGTGGGCGCCTACCGCTCCCGCGACATCATGTTCAGCCTCGACATCTCCACCTCGATGATCCAGGAGATGAACGACGCCGTCGACGCGCTGGTGGGCTTCGCGGTGGCGATGGAGGGACGTAGCCTGCCCAACGACCGACTCGGGCTCAACGTCTTCAAGACCAGCGCCACCACGGTCACCAACCTGCTGGATGTCGACGGCAACATCGGCAACATCCGCACCGCCTGGGAAGGCGACGGCCGCGCCAACACCGACAAGAAGAAGATCAGCGGGGTCACCAACTGCTACAAGACCTACTGCAAGTCGACGATCGCCGGGTGTGGGGGCAAGAGCTACGTCATTCCCGGGGCCTGGATGCCGGCCTGTGAGTCCTGGGGACACGACGGCAACTGGAGCGGTTCGAACCAGGGCGCGGGCATCTCCGCCGCCACGAGCACGCTGGTGAACAACGACGCGTTGCAGAACACCAAGGTCATCATCTTCATCTCCGACGGCCGGCCGAGCTGCCCAGCGGGCTCCGCCTGCGTCAAGGCCCGCCAGCAGTACGCGGTCGACATGGCCACGGAAGCGTGGAAGCAGAACATCAACGTGTTCACCATCTCGCTCAACGCCACCAGCAGCCCCGCGCAGACCGTGTTCATGGCCTCCTTGGTGAAGGGCTACGGGAAGGCCTACGAGACGCCCACTTCCACCGACCTGCAGGCCATCCTACTCGAGATCGAGCAGAGCATCCCCATCGCGCTGGTGGAGTAGGGCCTAGTCCACGCGCAGGATGCGGGCCCGGGGCCGGGCGTCGGGATCCACCGGGAGGGTCACGAGCCCGGGGTCCTCGACCTCGAGCTTGAGGTACTCGACCCCGCCGTCGCGAAGCTCACCGTCGTTGCGCCCGAACTTCTGCAACTCGGGGCCCTCCAACTGCAGCCACCCGTGGATGAGCGCGTACATCTCGACCCCGAACTCGTAGCCGGTGACGGGATCCACCACGCGCTCCTGGAAGTTGTAGGCCGGGTTGTCGTTCTGCACGCGGCCGCTCACCA
>CAYHRZ010000175.1:7114-9602 GCA_964359125.1 uncultured Klebsiella sp.
GAAGAAGTCCATCGACACGTCCTCGACCTCGCGGCCGGTGGTCGCCGGGATGGTGTCGGGACCCAGCTCCGGCGTGTCGAACCAGTCGTGCAACCACGCCATCCCGCCCTCGTCGACGAGCGTGCCGTCGCCCCCGACGGACATGCCGCCGGCCTGCTCGAACAGGTACCGCAGGTAGAGGTAGGCCGCCCCCCTCAACGGACCGTCGCGCTGCACGTCGTAGTAGCTCGTGCCCCGCAGGAAGTCGTTCACGCTCACCGAGTCGATGGTGGCCTCCGACCCGAGGTAGTCGGTGGCGTCGAGGGCGGCAGCCCAGACGTACTGGTTGCCGTTGTTGTACCCGGTGAGGTCCTGCGCCAACGCGCTCATGCCCTCGGTCAGGTAGATGTTCTCCGCCACGTCGGGCTGGCCCTGCGCGATGTACTTGTGCCAGCCGTAGATGAGGTGGTTCAACTCGTGGGCCACCGTCTCGGTGATCCCGGCCGGCGTGCCGTAGGGGTCCTCCGGGTCGGGGACACCCAGGTAGACGATCTCGCCCCCGTTGCCCCGGCTGCCGCAGCCCGACACCTCGCCGATGTCGCACTGGGTGACGTAGGCCACCGCGCCATACTCGTTGACGGTGTAGCTCACGAGGATGTCGATGGTGCCGTTGGCATCGACGTCGGACTCCTCGCCGAACACCTGTCGCTCGCGGGGGATGACGTGACCCTCCAGGTTCGCGATGACCGCGTCGATCACCGTCTCGTCGATGCCGCCGAGCTGGTTGGGCGTGGTGATGTCCTCCCAGACGGTCACCATCTCGGAGACCGTGGTCACCCTCCCGGTGACGGTGACATACGACGAACCGTCGTACACGCTGAACGTGCGCTCCTCGCCGACGGCGGCCCCCGAGCGCGGCGGCCGGTTGTCGGGGGGCAGGGCGGGGAGGGTGCCCGGCGGCAGGGTGCGGGAGGCCGCAGCAGCGTTGTCGCCGTAGCCGTGGAACTGCCCTTGTCCCATCGCCATGCTCGCGAGGATCACGATGTAGTTCCCCGTATCGGACAACTCGATCGAGACGGTGCCGTCGTCAGCGACGTCCATGTCGACCACGTCGCCGGGGGCCATCGACACCGGCCCCTCCACCTGCCCACTGTCGCCGCCGCTGTCGACCGGCGCGTCGGTGTCGGTACCGACTGGGGGCTCACACGCGAGCACGAGGAATAGCGGCGACATCGTAGATACCCTGGCGAGCCACCAGCCTAGCGCGCAGCCACCGCCGGCGCGCCGTGCGCGATCACCCACCGTGAACGAAACTGACCCGTCGGTCACAATTATGACCGACGGGTCAGTTTTGTCGACCCGCGCTACTTGGCGGGCTGGACGCGTTCCTTGAGGTCCTCGGTGACGAAGTCGAGCAACGTGGTCGACAGCTCGATGATCTGCTGGTGCGTGAAGCCCTCGGTCCGGAGCTGACGGTAGAACGCCCGGGCGACCGAGCGATTCCGGGTGCGGAAGAGCTCGTCGGACGTGTGCTGCGAGGGGATCATCTTGTCTCCAGACATGGCGAATCGGTGGGGGAGTCGCAACCCACCAAGCAAACACCGTGCCGTGCGCGTCTCCCTGTGAATACCGGCCTTCAACCGTAGTGGCCCCCTTCTGACTGCGTAGCCGGATTCGCACGAGGGGTGCGTAATCCCCTACGCACTGGCGACCTTTCGACGCAGCCGGCGCGCCTGCGCCCTCGCAGTTACACGGGCGCGTGCTCTGCGCCCTCGTGCTCACCGCCCAGGCCGCGCCGCTGGGCCTCGCCGCCGCGCCCGGCGGTGGGCTGCGCTTCGAAATCGCCACCAGCGCGGGCGAGGTGCGGGGCACGGCCAGCGAGTTCACGGCGACGCTCGACCCGGAAGCCGGGAGCGGCCGACTGGCGGTGGCGGCCACCTCGCTGTCGACCGGCAACGGACCGAGGGACCAGCGGTTGCTCGTCTTCGCCCTGGAAGTTGCGCGCTTCCCGGAGATTACCTTCACCGCCAGCCGCGTGGAGGGCTCCACCGACGCCCTGGCCGCGGGCAGCGGTACCGGCGCACTGCGCCTGGTCGGGCAACTCGTGGTCCGCGACGTCACGGCCGCGGCGGTTGTCCATGCCACCTTCGCCTGGGAGGGCCAAGTCCTGCGGCTGCGCGGCCACCACGACCTGTCGTGGTCGGCCTTCGGCATGCCCGACCCTTCGGTGCTCCTCGCCCGCGTGGGCCCAACCGCCCGGGTGTCCTTCGACCTGGAGGGAGAACGCCCATGATCGCCCTGTCGACCCTGCACCTCGCCGTGGAGGACAATCTCGCGCTGCTCAGGATAAACCACGGCAAGGCCAACGAGATGGGCGTGGCCCAGATCGAGGACTGGGAGCGGCTGGTCGACTGGCTCGACGCGGGTCCGGTGGGTACGCTGGTGAGCTACAGCGACCGCGTCTCCTCCCGGGGACCGCCGATCTACATCGCGGGCGCCAACGTGACCG
>CAYHRZ010000176.1:0-9590 GCA_964359125.1 uncultured Klebsiella sp.
GCCACCAGCAACGCCAATAACAGGACGAGGAAGGCCGCGGTGGCCTCGTGGCGAGCGAGCAGGATGTAGAGGGCGCCGCCCGTCGCCGCAGAGGCGTAGGCGGCCCACGCCAATACGCCACTCGCCAGGCCCGCTGGACGCGCCGGCCCGGCCGCTCGTCCCGAGCCACACTTCGCGCCGCGAGGTCGGCGGCCGCCCGCTCCCGCACGGCCCCCAGCGACACCACCTCACCCTCTGCCCCCGCCGTCGCGAAGGGCCCGCGCTGCACCTGGGCCAAGACGTCGTCGAGCGTCACCCGAGGGGTTGGTGCCCGGTCCGGGCGGAGCGCGTAGACCGCGGCCACCACGTCGGCGTCGAGTCCCTCGGGCGGCGACGTGCCTGCCGGCTGGGCGAGCCAGTCGGCGAGGAGTTGGGCCTGTTCGGTCTCAGTCGGCATCGGGTTGGAAGGCCTTTCGAAAGGCAGCGGAAGCGCGGTGGAGGATCACGTCGAAGTTGCCGATCGTCACGCCCATGCGCTGGGCGCACTCGTCTCGGTCCATGTCCTGGACCAGTCGCATGCGCAGCGCCTCGGCGTAGCGGGGATTGAGCTTGGCGAGCGCCGCTTCCACCTCCGCGCGGGTGTCGGTCCCCTCCAGCCCCGCGTCTGCCTCGGGCTCGGCGAAGGCCTCGCCGCTCGATTCCGCGAGCAGGGCCTCCTCCAGGCGACGAGATCGCTGGTGGCTACGGTGAACGTCGATGGCGCGGTTGATGGCAATGCGGCGGATCCAGAAGTAGATCGACTTGTCGGCGTCGGGCTTGTAGGTGGTGCAGCGCTCCAGGACGATTCGGAAGGTGTCGCACAGCACGTTCTCCGCGAGTTCGCGGTTGGGCAGGCGCGGGAGGATCACCTCCCGGAAAAGTGCATCCCCGTACCAGGCGTAGAGCGTCCCTGCGGCACGACGGTCGCCGCGGAGAAGGCTCTCCACGACGGCGCGTTCGTCCTCGA
Source organism: uncultured Klebsiella sp. (assembly GCA_964359125.1). Lineage (GTDB taxonomy): Bacteria > Myxococcota_A > UBA796 > UBA796 > SXON01 > SXON01. Next base: position 986 of record CAYHRZ010000176.1, read on the forward strand.
TGGGCTGGAGTTCGGCTTCGTCGACCAGGGTGCCCTCCTCGGCACACCCGACCGTGGAACGGGCGGAGGGTTCCGATTCTTACACGGCGCGGCCGCCCGTGGAAACCACCGGGCCACGGTCAGGGGTCGAACATCACGCCGCGGCCGCATGTCCACGCGGGATCCGCCTGCCGCTTCAGGGCCCGCCAGCCCTCGATCACCGCCGGCGGCACCATCATCGCGAGGTGCGCCTTCTTCAGGCGACCGATGCCATGCTCGCCCGACACCGTGCCCTCCATCGCCACCGCCGCCTCGGCCAGTCGGGTGTACCAGGCCCGCGCCGCCGCGAGCTCGGCGGGGTCTCGCGGCAGCAGGTTGAGGTGGAGGTGGCTGTCGCCGATGTGTCCGAAACACACCGAGCGCATCGGCACGCGGTCGTAGAGCGCGAGCATCTCCCCCAGGCGATCGTGGGGCACGGCAAAGTCGGTGCCGACTTTTTGCACGCCGTGGCGCACGATGATCTCGTTGACCGCGGCAGGCAAGGCGTGGCGGACAGCGTGCAGGCGAGCCAGCCCGGCGGCGTCGGTGACGACCAGCGTGTCGTCGACCAACGCGCCGTGCTCGACCAACATCTCGTACCAGGCCTCGACCGGCGCCTCGCCGCCGTGCTCCACCTCCACCAGGAGCGCCGAGTCCGCAGCGGGCACGTCGGGCACCCGCCCGGCGATGAGCGCCAGTGCGTGCCGGTCGAAGTACTCGATGCAGCGCGGCCCGGCGCCGCGCGCAGCCGCGAGGAACGAGAGCATCGACTCGCGCGTGGGGAAGAAGGTGAGAAAGGTGAGGACGCCGACGGGTAGTTCGGTCAAGCGGGTCCGGACGCGCGTGACCACACCGAGCAGTCCCTCGCTGCCGATCACCAGGTCCAAGAGGTTCGTGGCGGGGAACAACCCCGCCGCCGTCTTGACCCTGGGCTCCGACCACTGGGGCACCGCCCAGGGTAGGGGGGTGCCGCGACTCGCCTGGACGACCTCGCCCGTGGGGAGGACGAGTTCCACGCCCTCCACCCAACGCCGGGTGGGCCCGTACTTGAAGGTCCTCGCGCCGCTAGCGTTGCAGGCCACCGCCCCGCCGACGGAGCACTCGTGGCGCGACGTGGGATCGGGCGGGAAGAACTTCCCGGCGGCCTCCACGCCGGCCTGGTACTCGCCGAGCAGCACGCCGCCGTCGACGTCGTCCAGGGCGTGGACGCGGTCGAGCAGCTCGGTGGACAAGAGCGCCCCCCCTTGTGGGACCGGCGCGCCTGTCGTCGACGTTCGCCGAGCGGTGACGGTGACCGGCAGCGCACGGGACTGGCACCAGGCCAAAACCGCCGCCACCTCGGCGGTGGACCGGGGCCGGAAGAGCATCTCCGCGTGCCCCGGAAGGTTCGAGGCATCACGAAGGTAGCCCTCGATGATGCCGGCGTCGGTGACGGGCGCGATCACCCGCCCCCGCTATCTTCGCCCGGCCCGGGGGTCGCCCCCGCCGGCGCCCGCGAGGCGGGCCCAGGGGTGGACCAGGAGGGCCGCCGCGTCGCCCGGCACGAGTTGGTCGACAAGGTCCGTCCACGCCCCGCGCAGCGCCACGGCCTCGGCCGCGTCGTCCCAGCCGCGCTGGCGGACGTGGCGCAACCGGTTCACCGCCCGCGCGAGGCGTGCCGGGCGGGCCCGCTCCCGGACCAACCAGGCGTCGAGGGTCGTCCACAGCGGCTCCACGATCGCGCCGTCGTCGATGCACAACGTCGCCAACTCCGCCACCCGCGCCATACCCGGGAGCGCGCCGATCTCCACGAGTTGTGAAGCCGCCGCCGCGAGGTCGATCCAGCCCACGTCGGCCCGGCCCAGGGCGCACACCAGCACCCCGCGGACGCCCCGGATCTCGGCTGCGCCGCCCCGGGAGCGGTTCACGCTGGCGTTGTTCAGCGCCTGCTCGGCGACGTCGACGGCACTCGGGAGATTCCCCTCCTCCCAGGCGAGCCGCGCACGAACCAGCGCCAACCGCACTTCCAGGTGCGGAGGCATCTCGCCTCGAACGGCATCGAGAGCCTGGTCCACGCGCGAGCGGGCGACACCCAGGCGGAACAGCGCCAGGTCCAGCTCCGCGAGCGCGAGTTGCAACGCCGCCAGCGGGGCGCCGGGGGCGCCGGCACGGCCCGCCCGCTCTGCCGTTTCGCCGAGCTCCGCCGCCTCGGAGTAGCGGCCCTGGGTGGCGAGCACGACCACCAGTCCCGCCGCGGCGCGCCACGCTGGGCGGCACTCCTGCCCGGCGCGCGCCTCGGCAGAGCGGAAAACCAGCTCCGCGCTGGCAAGTTGTCCCGCAGCGAGGTGGGTGTAGCCGAGCGTCGTCGCGTGGCGAACCAGGTCGCTCCCTGCCGAGCGCAACGCCAGCCCCGCCTCCGACACGGCCGCTGGGAGTTCCCCGGCGCGCACCAAGAGGTCAGCCAAGTTGGCCCGCCCCTCGGCGGCCCGCCCGCCCGGGTCATCGGCGCCCATGTGGTCGAGCGCCGCGCGCAGCAGCGTGCGCTCGGCCTGGGCGTCGGCCCGCGCTCGCGCCAGCCGGGAAGCGGCCAATTCCACGTCGGCGGCGTCGGCCCCGTCCGACACCATGCTGGATGCACGCCCCACCGCCTCGGCGGCGCGGGAGGCGTCGCCCCCGGTGTCCGCCAGGCACTCGGCGTACAGCGTCCAGAAGCGCACGCCCGCGGTCCCCGAGAGCTGTGGACCGCTGGCGACGACACGCTCCAAGAGCGGCAACGCCTCCGCGTGTGCGCCCGCCCGCGCCAGCGGCCAGGCCCAGACCACCGCAGCCTCGGCCGCGCGCTCCGCGTCCCCGGCCAGCCGCAGGGCGTCGGCGAGCGCCTCCGTGGCGGGCAACTGTGCCGCCTGGTCCCTCAGGCGACGGCACAGCAGGTGTCGCCGACCAGGGTGGGTTCGCGCGCGCACGATCTCGGCGAGGATCCCATGGCGGAACTGCCAGAAACCCGTACTGCCCAGGAGGAGGCCGCGGGCCTGCAACCGGTCCAGGTCCGCGGCGACGTCGGCCTCGGCGCGGTCCACCATGGCTGCGACGCGCACGGTGTCGAGTTCGCCTTCCGCGAGCGCCACCGCCTCCAGCAGCCTCAACTCACCGCGTCCTACCGAGTCGATCCGCAGCGCTGCATCGTCGCGCAACGATGCTGGTACGCGCAACTTGGCCCCGGCGTCGACGGTCGGCAGGGCGCGCACCAACGCGCTCAGCGGCCCGGGCAGCCCGCCGCTCGCGCGCAGGAGGCGGCGGGCAAGCTCGGGCGGGATGCTGGCCACGCCCAGCCAGTGCGCGGCGATCGCCGCCACCTCTGCGCCCGCCAGGGGCCGCAGGTCGACCCTCGTGGATCCCGCGCCCTCCGGCACCGCGGCAGCGTCGACGGCAGCCACCAGCGACACTTGGGCTCCCTTCTCCCGCGCGACCTCGACCACGTCGAGCAGGGCGCCCTGGGCAGCGCCCGGAAGCGACCAGAACGCCGGCACCGTGAGCAGCGTGGCCTGGCCATCCACCCTGTCCCATTTCGCGACGACGTCTGCCACCTGGGCCGCGATCTGGTCGCCTCCCAGGGGCACACAACGCAAGCCGCGCCGCGCCGCCTCCTCCGCCACGAGGTCGATGAACGCCCGCCGTCCCGACCCCGCCTCGCCGGCCACCCAGAGCGCGCCGCCCGGCTCGGCTGCCGCCAGGAAGTGCTGGGCGGCGGCAAAGGCACGGTCGCGGCCGAGGAACGGCGCGGGCCCTACCCCCCGACGCTGGGCGCGGTCGACGACGAACGCCACCAGTTGCTCCGCCACCCGCCGGGCATCGCCGGGCCGGTCCGCCGGGAGCTTGGCGAGCAGCCGCAGCACGAGTGCGGAGAGCTCACCGTCAAGCCCAGGCACGAGCACCTGCGGGTCCGGCGGCCGCTGGTCCAAGTGAAGCCGCGCCAGCTCGTGCGGATCGTCGCCCTCGAACGGCCGACGCCCGCAGAGCATCCGAAAGAGCAGGACCCCCAACGAGTACAAGTCAGATCGCGGGTCCACCGCTCCGCCCGTGAGCTGTTCCGGCGAGGCATAGGCGAAGGTGCCCACGAACTCGCCAAGCTGGGTGATCGGCTCCCAGGCGTCGACCAGCCGCGCGGTGCCGAAGTCCAGCAGCTTCACGCCGCCACCCGGGATCACGATCACGTTGCTCGACTTCAGGTCCCGGTGCACGATGCCCCGGGCGTGCAGGTGTCCCAGGGCCACGGCAACCTGCATGGCAATCCGCGCCGCCTCCGCCGTCCGCGCGGGCTCTCCCGGCCGACCGGTCGCCTTCACGCGGACCTGCGCCGGCACCCCGTCGAGCAGCTCCATGAGCACGAACGGCAGCCCCTCCGGGGTGGTGCCGAAGCGGTAGACCCTCACGATGTTGGGATGGTCGATCCGGGACAGCGCGCGGTACTCCTGCATCAGCCGCGCCGAACTCGCCCCCGGCTGTGTGAGGAGTTTGACCGCGAATCGTTCGCCCGACTCCGGGTCCGCGACTGCGTAGACGGTGGCCATGCCCCCGCGGGCCAGGGTCCGCAAGACGCGCCAGTTGCCGATGCTGACCGGCGCCGTTGTTTCACCGTCCACGCCGCTAGCATATGCCATGCCCCCGTCCCGGTGCCTCGGAGTCGTCATGCGCCTTCACCACGTCGCGGTCCTCGGCCCCGACCCCGCCGCCCTCTCGTCATTCTACGCCCAGACGCTGGGCCTGCCCGAGACTCGCCGCCACGCCGACGCGCAGGGCGTGCGCTCGGTGTGGCTGGCCGCCGACGGCACCACGCTGATGTTCGAACGAGGGCCGCGCGGGCAGAACGGCGTACTGGTCTTCGCCGTCCCCGCGGGCAGTGCCCAGACATGGCGCGAGCGCCTGGCGCATTGCCTCGACGGCACCACCGCCTACTCCATCTACGCCCGCGACCCCGACGGCAACCGCCTCGGTGTCTCGAGCTACCCCGAGCCCATCGCGACGGATGGGTCCGACGCGGGCGCGTGTTAGCCCCCGCCGCCCAGGAGTCTCCATGACCCCCGTCTTCGCCCTCCTCGCCGCTTGTGCCACCGAAGGCGCGGGCTCCGCGCCGCTCTCGCCCCCCGGGCCGCCGCCCGCCGCCCTGGTCGCACCGGCCTGGGCCGCCGAGGGCGCCGACGTCGTGGCGTACTGGGAAGGCGGCAGCCTTTCCTACACCGATGTCACCACGCCGATGCAGTCCCAACTCGACCAGATGCTGGGCGAGTACCTGATGGGCCGCTACGACGCCGAGTACAGCGCCGTCCAACAGGCGATGGACGAGAAGATCCTCGAGAACGAGGCGAAGCAGTCCGGTGCCGTGGCGGTCGAGGACCTGTTGAAGAAGGAGGTCACCGACAAGGTGGGCGCGCCGACCGAGGCCGAGATCGACGAGGCCTACCAGGCACTGCAGCGCAAGCTGCGGGGGCAGAGCAAGGAGGAGTCGCGTTCTATCCTCGAGCAGGCGGTCACCCAGAAGAAGCAGGGCGAGCGCTACATGCAGTACGTCCAGGAACTGCGCACCCGCTACCGGGCCACCGTGCAGCTACCGTTCCCCGACGTCCCTCGCGTGGACGTGTCGGTCGACGACGACCCGTCGGTCGGCCCGGCCGATGCGCAGGTCACGATCGTCCAGTTCGCGGAGTTCCAGTGCCCCTACTGCGGGAAGGCTCGCGAGGCGCTGGACCGCGTGGAGCAGGACTACCCCGGCAAGGTGCGCTTGGTGTTCCGCGACTTCCCCCTCGACTTCCACCCGCGGGCCATCCCGGCCGCCGTGGCGGCCAACTGCGCCGGGAAGCAGGACAAGTACTGGCCGGTGCACAACGCGATCATGGCGGACCAGCAGGCCCTTGCCGACGCCGACCTCCTGCGCATCGCGAAGGCGGCGGGGGTCGACATCAACCGCTGGGAGGAGTGCCGGAAGGACAGCGCGATGGAGGCCGAGGTCCGGAACGACATGGAAGATGGTCGTAAGGCGGGCGTGACCGGCACGCCTGCGTTCTTCATCAACGGCATCTTCATCAACGGCGCCCAGCCGTACGAGAAGTTCAAGGCGATCATCGACGCGGAGCTGCAGAGGAAGGGATGATCGACCGGGCGCAGATCGCGGCGCTGGTCAACGGCGCCTCCACGCTCGCGGACCTGGATGAGGTGCGCGTTCGGCTACTCGGGAAGAAGGGCGAGATCTCGGCGCTGATGCGCGAGATCGGCGCGCTTCCACCCGATGAGCGCGGGGCGTTCGGCCAGGCCGTGAACGCCCTGCGCGACGAGGCCCAGGCGCGCCTCACGGAGCGCAAGGCCGAACTGGAGGCCCGCGCTGAGCGCGACCGCATCGAGGACGGCTGGATCGACGTCACCGCCCCGGCGCCGGGCGCCCCCCGGGCCGGCCGGTTGCACCCGATCACGTTGCTGCTGGACGAAGTGATCGACCATTTCACCGGGCTTGGCTTCTCGGTGGCCAGCGGCCCGGAGATCGAGGACGAGTTCCACAACTTCGACGCACTGAACATCCCCAAGGATCACCCGGCGCGCGACGTCTGGGACACCTTCTACACCGACCACCGCGAGATCCCGCGCACGCACACGTCCAGCGTCCAGGTGCGCACGCTGATGAGCACGCCGCCGCCGCTCAGAATCATCGCGCCCGGCCGCGTGTTCCGCAACGAGACGATCGACGCCACCCACCACGCCAGTTTCAACCAGGTGGAGGGCCTGCTCGTCGACAAGCACGTGTCGGTGGCCCACCTCAAGCACACCCTCGAGACGCTGGTGGCCAAGATCATGGGGCGTCCGGTGCCCGTGCGCTTCCGCCCTGCGTTCTACCCATTCGTGGAGCCGGGTTTGGACCTCGACGCGCAGTGCGTGTTTTGCTCCGGACGCGGGTGCAACGTGTGCAAACAGTCCGGCTGGATCGAGCTCATCCCCGGCGGACTGGTCCATCCCCGCGTCTTCGAGTTCTGTGGTCTCGACCCAGCAGCATGGCAAGGTTTCGCCTTCGGCATGGGCTTCGACCGCATGGTGATGATGCGCTACGGCATCGACGACATCCGCCGGCTGTACGACGGGCGCTTGCAACTCGTCCGGCAGTTCTAGTGAGCACCGCGATCCTGCTGGCGTTGCTGGCCTGCAGCGACGGCGCGGCCCCCCCACGCGCGCCGACGGTGCCGGTGGTGGTGGCCCCGGTGTCGCGGGGCGAGGCCACCGTGACGGTGATCCTCGACGGCGAAGTCAGCGACCCGCTCGAGGCGCAAGTCGGCGCCGAAGTCGCGGGCACGGTGGTCGCGATCCCCGGCCGGCTAGGCGCCCCCGTGGAGCGGGGCAGCACCGTCGTGGAACTCGACCCGCGCCCGTTCCGGATCGCCCTGGCGCAGGCCACGGGGGGCCTGGCGGCGGCCCAGGCCGAGGTGGCCGTTCGGCAGGCGGCCCGGGACCGGGCCCGTGCGGCGCACGATCGGGTGACGGAGGTGGCGGGTCGCGACCCCCGTGCGGTGAGCAGCCGCGAGGCCGACGACGTCCGACTCGCTCTGGCCGAGGCCGAAGCCGCCCTCGGCGCGGCCCAGGCGCAGGTCATGGTGCGGCGGGCCGCGGTGGACGCAGCGGACCTGGACCTCGCTCGCTGTGCGATGCGTACGCCCGTTGACGGCGTTGTATCACGCCAAGATGCGCGTCTAGGCATGCGCCTCGGGGTCGGCACCCCCGTCTTCGGCGTGTCGGCCACGGCGGCGCTGGAGGTGATGCTCGACGCGGGGGAGGCCTGGGCGGGGCGGGTGATGCCCGGCGCCCCGGTCGTGGTGACGGTGCCCGGGCGCCCGAACCTGTCCACAACCGGCGAGGTGGCCGGCGTGGCGGCGTCCGCCCAGGGGGTGGGGCGCAGCCAGCGCGTGCGCGTGGCGCTGCCCGATGTCCCCGCCGGGCTCATGCCCGGCCTCGGCGTCCGCGGCGAGATCTCGGTGACCCACCTCGGCGACGCGCTGTCGGTGCCCCGCGACGCCATCGTCAACGGGGCCGTTTTCGTGGTCGACGGCGGCACCGCTCGCCGGGTGCCGGTCGAGGTGATCGACGCCGGGCGCGACCGGGTGGTCGTGGCCGCCGACCTCGCCGGCACGGAGAGCGTGGTCGTCCGCGGCAACGAGGCCCTCTCGGATGGCGCCAGCGTCGCCGTGGTCGGGGGGCCCTCGGCCGCGGCCGCGGCGGCTAGTCCGCCGAACCCCAGTTCACCCCGCCCGTGAGCCCCACGCGCCAGTAACCCTCGGGGTCCGGCACGTAGGAGAGCGCCACCGGCAGTTGAAGCGTCCCCATCTTCGGGGTGAGGGCGACGGCCATGACCATGTGGAGGTTCCGCCCCGACTCGGAGGGCGCGGCGTTGGCTCCCACGCCCACCTCGACGAAGTCCTTGAAGCTGAGTCCAAAAAGCAGGTTCGCAGTGGGAATGAGCACGCCCTGGTTCAGGCCCAGCGCGATGACGTTGGGCACGATGATGAAGTCCAGCTCGCCGCCGCTGGCCACCCGGAACTCGGCTTCGTACCCCATGGCGAAGAGGTGCGGCTCGCTG
>CAYHRZ010000177.1:0-9568 GCA_964359125.1 uncultured Klebsiella sp.
CGGACGACGGCGTGCCCGGTCAGTTCGGTGGCGCCCTGGCGGCGGGCGACCTCGACGGCGACGGGCGCGCCGAGCTCTTGATCGGCGCGGTGGAGGACATCTGCTCGCTCGTGGAGAGCGGCACCCGGGAGACGTTCCTGCCGGGGGGATGCGGTGTCGAGGCCGGCGACCCGCCGCCCGGGTCGCTGTACGTCCGGGCGGGTTCGGCGATCGAGAAGGGCGTGGTCGTGAGCCCCGACCGGCGTCTGCGCGGGCCCGCCGGCTCGGGCGTGTTCACGCCGACCCTCGGTTCGGGGCTGGCGGTGAGCGGCACCGCCGTCGGCGTCACCACGGCGGCCACGGACGAGCGCGGCGTCGCGGCCTTCTTCGAACTCGACGGCGAGCGCTACGCCGCGTGGCCGGACACGCTCGACGGGGTCGCCGCCACCCTCACCTTCGCGTCGAGCACCTCGCTCTTTCCCAACGCGGTGGTCGGCGACGGCGCGGGTGGCTTCGCCGTCGGGAGCGCCGCCAGCGACCACACCTGGGTCGCGCTTGCGGCCGAGTGCACCCTCGACCAGGAGGAGGTGCTCGAAACCGACCAGCACGCCGGGGCCGTCCACCGGCTCGACGGCGGCGAGGTCGTGGCGTCCTACTTCGGCATGCCCTACCGCCTGTTCGGCAACGCCCTGGCCTTCGCCGGTGACTTCGATGGGCGCGGCGGGGCCGTGGACATCGCGGTCGCCTCGATTGGCCGGGGCGGGCTCTGGTGGATCGATGGAGAATGGGTCGAGCCCGAGGACGAGTGCGCCGAGCCGGACGGTCAGCCCTTCGACGCGGTCGAGGCGGGCGCCGGCGCCTACTTCGGGATGCCGGCGCTGCCGGACGGCTGGACCGGCGGCGCGGGCGGCCACGACGGCTACCCCTGGGCCGTGGCCGGCGGCGCGGACCTCGACGGCGACGGGGTGGACGACCTCGCCGTGGCCGCTGCGGGCGCGTGTCGCGACGGGGCATGCTCCGACGACCCGGAGAGCTGGGCGCCCGCGCAGGGCTTCGTCGCGATCTACGCTGGCGGCTCGACCGTCGAGGAGGTGCCGGTGGCACGGCTCCTGGGACAGGCCGACGACGCCTATGCGGGAATCCAGCTCGCGGTCGGCGACCTCGATGGTGACGGAGCGGCCGACCTCGCGGTCAGAAGCTGCGTCCCCTGGGATCTCGACGGCGCGTGGTTGGACCGCGTGTACATCCTGCGCGGGCCGCTCCCGCGCACCGACATCGAACTCGGGTGGGCCGACCAGGTCCTCGAGACGGGCGGTGGCTGTTCCGCCTGGGGCGGGCTCGCGATGGGCGACTTCGACGGCGACGGCTCGGGCGATGTCGCCGTTTCGACGCCGAACGCGCTCACTTCGGGGGGGGAGCGCGACGGACGCGTGCTCCTGTACCCCGGACCTTTTTTCTGAGCGCACATGACACTTCACGGGGCCCTTCCGTAGGACATGCGGACCAACGACCGGCGACCCCCGCCGGCAGGTCCTCACCGGAGTGTCACATGCGCATTATCGCCCTCGGTCTGCCCTGCCTCCTCGTCGCCGGCTGTTACGACGAGTTCCGCTCGGGGATCCACGTCTATGGCGACACCAACAACGTCCTCTGCGGCAACGACCTCGCGGTGCGCTCCAAGGTCGTCTTCAGCACCGTCTACGACGCGACGGCGTTCTCGGGCGGCGAGGCGCTCGTCCTGGCCGACCTCACGGGCGACACCGTCACCATCGTGTCGACCGGGCCCATGAGCGACGGCACGACCTACTTCAACACCACCATCCCCTGGTCCTCCTTCACCGAGGACCACGCCTACGTCATCTCGATCGAGTCGGGCAGCGAGCACGACCAGTTCAGCGACGGGGACACGATGACGCTCGCCGAGTACGACGACGCGGTGCCTTCGACCTCGCTCTACACGCGGGCGACAGCCGCGATCGTCGTCAACTGTTTCTGAGCGGCTAGTCCAAGGCGGGCGCGTCGGGCCACCGGCGCTCCCCCGGGCCGCCCGGCGTCGCCTCGGTCACGTCGGTGCTGCACGAGAGGCGCGCCCGGATGGCGTCGATGTCGTCGCGCATGCCGTCGATCCCCCCCCCTCCGCGGCAGGCTCCGGGGACAGGAACCATGAACGCGTCGCCGCGACGCACACTCGCGGAGGCTACTCCTGCGGGCGCCTGCACGGCAAGCCTCGCCCGGCGTGAGAGGGGCGCGCCCGCGGGCCGGCGAGGACGCGGGAGGGGGCGCCCCGCCGTCGACCACGGCCCTGAGTCGCGGGCGCTCCCCGCGGGAGGGGCAGGCCCGCCCGCCGCGCCGCCCGTGGATTCCGTGGACACCGTCCCTCGTGCCCCTCGGGAAGCGTCCACCAAGCCCAACGACAATCACCCCGCCCCTGCCCCCATCCCCTCCAACAGCGTGGCCACCTCCTCCGCCACGCTGGGCCTGGCGAGCGTCCGCGCCGCCTCGCCCATCCGGGCCAGGGCGTCGTGATCGGCAAGTAGCGTCGCCACCTGCCCGGCCACCGCTGCCACGTCGATGCCCTTCTCCACCACCACCCGCGCCGCGCCGGCCGCTTCCAGGCCGCGGGCGTTGGCCTCCTGGTGGTTGTCCGTCACGTTGGGGGAGGGGACGAGCAGGCTCGGCTTGCCCACCGCGCAGATCTCCGCGAGCGTGCTGCTACCGGCCCGGGCGAGCACCAGCGACGCGGCGGCGAGGGCGTCGCCCATCTGGTCCTCGTAGGCACGCACCACGAGTCGCGACGGCATGCCGCCGGGGAGGTCCCGGTATCGGCCGGCGATCTCGTCGAAGTAGCGGGGGCCGGTGAGGTGCAGGATGCCGTACTCGCGCGCCGGGTCGGCCGCGCAGGCCAGGGCGATCTCGTTGATCGTCGCCGCGCCGAGCGACCCGCCCACCACGAGCAGCACCGGTCGCCCCGCGTCCAGCCCGTACTTCGAAGGGTCGCCCTGCAGCACCTTCGGGTTCACCGGGCAGCCCACGGTCACCACCTCCCCGCGGGTAGGCAGGTGTTTCCGGGTGGCCTCGTAGGTGAGCAGCACCAGCGTCGCGACCCGCGCGCAGAGCCGGTTGGCCAGGCCCGGCGCCACGTTCGACTCGTGGACCGCCGCCGGGATGCCCAGCGTCCACGCCGCCAGCACAGTCGGCGCCATCACGTAGCCGCCCACGCCGAGCACCATCGTGGCGGCGTCGGCCTTGAGCATCGACCGCGCCGCGAGCGTGGCGCTGAGCAGGTTCCAGGCGAACTTGAGCTTCGCCACGAGCCCCGACCGCGGGTACTGCACCGCCGCCACCGGCCGGAAGGCGTAGCCGCGCTCGGGGGCCACGCGTCCTTCCAGGCGGGCGCCGTCGCCGTAGTAGCGAACGTCGTGCCCGCGGTCACGCAGCGCGTCGCCCATGGCCAGGGCCGGGTACACGTGGCCGCCGGTGCCTCCCCCGGCGAGGATGACGGTGTGCCGCATGGCGCCGGTGCTATCCGGTTAGCACCCCGGATCGTGACTCCTCCCGCCGCCGACGAGCCGGTCGATGCGCACACCACCCCGCCCGCCGCCCGGTGGCTGGTGCTGGTGTTCCTGGGGCTGGCGTTCGTGTACTTCGGCGGCTGTTACCGGTACGCCCTCGGCGAGAGCATCCCCACCTGGGCCTACCCCGGGCAGTGGTCGATGTTCACCAAGAGGGAGAGCTGGCACCACGACGTGATCGCGGCGGCCGAGGTGGACGGCAAGCCGGTGGAAGTCGACCTGCTGGCGCTTTTCCCCTCCACCTGGGACAGCGGTCCCCGCTACGTCCGCGGCCCCTTCCGCAACAACCCCGCGCGGATGCGGGTGCTCGCCTACAGCATCTGCCAGCGCATGGAACCCAAGCCGCAGCGCGTGGTCGTGGGGGAAACGCGGTGGAAGGCGCGAATCGGCGTTTCGCCCTCGGTCCGCGCCAACGAGGAGAAAAAGGTCACCCTCGAGTTCGACTGCGGCGACACCGTGCCCCTGCCGGGCGGCGTGCGCCTGTGAGCCGCATGGATCGCGCCTTCGCGCCCGAGTGGGCTGGCGGCTGGACACTGGCCCGCTGGGGGTTTGCCTTCGCGGCCCTCTGGGGGCACCTGCCGCGCCTGTCGCGCATCGACGACGCCTACGCCTGCACCGACATGCTGTTCAACTACGGCCCCTACCGGCTCAACGAGTGGGTGACCTTCACGCCGCTGACCGCCACGGTCCTGTGGGTGCTGGGCCTCCTGGGCATCGTGGCCATCGCCGTCGGCGGCCGCCTGTTTCGTCCCGGCATGCTGTTCTACCTTGTCGGGGCGTGGGCGCTCCTGGCCGAGGAGTCGATCAACATCAAGGCCCACGACCGGCTGTCGCTGTGGGTGGCGGTGGGGCTGTTGTTGTCGCCCGCCCACGAGCGATCGCTCACGACGAAGTGGCGGTCACCCGTGGGTCGGTGGTTCCTGCTGGTGGTGTTCGGCTGGTTGTACTGGTCCACCGGCTCGCTCAAGGCCATGGAAGAACCGGGGTGGTTCAACGGTAGCGCCTTGCAGTACCACTTCCTGCACCGCTTCCACGCCGGCGGCGAACTGGCCGTGTGGATGAGCACCCAGAACGCCATCTGCCGGGTGCTGGGCTGGTTTACCGTGGCCTTCGAGGTGGGTTTCCCCTTACTGGTGCTCTGGCGGCGCGCCAACCCCTGGGTGCTGCTGGCGGGGATGGGCTTCCACCTCGGCATCCTCGCGCTGATGAACGTGGGCGCCTTCTCCTTCGTGGCGCTCAGCGCCTACCCGGCCATGTTGCACCCCGAGGTGGCCCGGGGCCTGTGGCAGCGGCTCCGTCCCTTGCTGTCGCGACTTCCGGCGGCGGGGGTGCTCGGCCTCGTCGCCTGCGGGGCCGAGCCCGCGCGGCCGCCGGAACCCACCCAGAACCTGCTCCTGGTGTACATCGACACGCTCCGGGCCGACCACCTCGGGGCCTACGGCTACCCGCTCCCCACGTCGCCCACCATCGACGCGCTGGCGGCCACGGGTGCGCGCCTCGACGCCGCCTACGCCCCAGCGCCGTGGACGCTGGTGTCGACCGCGAGCTTGTTCACCGGGCTGCTGCCGGCCACGCACGGCGCGGGCATCCCCGGCAGCGTGCGCAACGAGGCCCGCGCGACCACGGTCACCCAGCTCTCGGGCCGCTTCACCACCCTCGCCGACGTGGCCGAGTCCCACGGTTTCGCCACCGCCCTGTTCGCGCGCAACAGCTACCTGGGTCACGGGGTCGAGCAGGGCTTCTCCACGGTGAGCAACCCCCGCCGTCGTGACGGCGCCCACACGGTCGACGCGGCCCTGGAGTGGCTCGACGACGTACCCGACGACGATCGCTTCTTCCTCGCCGTCCACCTGATGGACGCGCACACGCCGAACGACCCACCGGCCGAGCACCGTGCCCACTTCCCCGCCTTGGTCGAGGCCAGCGAGGGACAACTCAAGCAAGCGCGGCGCTTCCGGCGCGAGTTCGGCGACGCGGACTACGACGCCGACGAGATCTTCTACCGGCAGCGCCGGCAGGCCCTGTACGACGCCTCGATTCGCTACGTCGACGAGCAGGTAGGGCGCCTCCTCGAAGGGCTGGGAGATCGTCGTCGCGACACGCTAGTGGTCGTAACGGCCGACCACGGCGAGGAGTTCTGGGATCACTACGAGTTGGAACAGCGGGTTTACGAGGATCCCCGGCGGCAGTGGGGCATGGGGCACGGGCACACATTCTTCGAGGAACTGGTGCGCGTGCCGATGATCTTCGCCCAACCGGGAGTTCTGATTCCCAGCGTCGTGTCCGCCCGCGTCTCCCACGTGGACTGGATGCCGACGGTGCTGGACCTGCTCGGCCTCGACGGCCCCGACGACATCGACGGTCAGTCCTACGCGGCCCTGCTCCAGGGCGGCAAGGCGCCCGCGCCGGACCCCACGCTCGTATTCGACGAGGTCTGTTTCGGGGCCGACAAGCAGGGCATCCGCGAGGGCGACCTCAAGCTGGTGCGCTCGGTCACGGAGGCCGACTTGCTGCTCGACCTCTCGGCCGACCCGGGGGAGACCCGGAACCTCGCGGCGCAGCGGCCCGCCGACGTCGCGAGGCTCGGCGCCGAACTCGACCGCCGTCTCGCGGCCGCCGCCGCCCGGGGACAGCGGCTCCTGGGCGGCACCACCCCGGAGGACCGTGCCCTGGACGACGACGAGATCGATGAGCTGCGCGCCATGGGGTACCTCGACGACGATGCCGAGTAAGCTGTCGCTGGCGACGAGCCACACGCGGTTCACTCTCCCCGGCGCCGAGGCGATGCGCCAGGCCATCCGCCAGGCGGGCGGGATCGAGGTGTTCGCGGTGGGCAGCCTCGACGAGCAGGGTGCGGTGAGCACCGTCGAGGTCCACGCCCGCGGCACCGCCAACGCCGTCAATGCCCTGCACGGCCGGGCGCGGGCGGGCCAGGTGGTGATCCACAACCACCCCTCCGGCGACGTGCGCCCCTCGGCGCCCGACATGGAGTTGGCCGGGCAGTTCGGCGAGGACGGCGTGGGTTTTGTCATCGTGAACAACGACGTGGACCGCGCCCAGTGGGTGGTGGAACCCAAGGCCCGCGCGCTGGTCCGGGTGGATCGCGAGGCGGTCACCCGCATCTTCACCGCGCAACTCCCGGCGGCCTTCCCCGGCTGGGAACCGCGCCCCGGTCAACTCGACATGGCGCTCGCGGTCTGCGACGCCCTCGACGACGGCGGGGTGGTGGCGCTGGAGGCGGGGACCGGCACCGGCAAGTCGCTGGCCTACCTCGTCCCCTCGGTGATGTGGGCGTTGGCCAACGACAGTCGCGTGGTGGTGGCCACCTACACCCGCACGTTGCAGTCACAGTTGGTGTCGGACGACCTCCCGGCGCTCGCGCGCGTCCTGCCGCACCGCCACGCGGTGCTCAAGGGGCGCAGCAACTACCTCTGCCGGCGCCTGCTGGGGATCGCGGTGGGCGAGGGCGCCGACGGCGTGGCCCCGCTCGCGGCGTGGGCGGCCACGTCCCTCACCGGCGACTTCGCCGAGCTGGGGTTCGCGCTTGACGAAGACCTCGCCGACCGGGTGGAGAGCGACGCCGACCAGACCCTGCGTGCCCGCTGTCCCCACTTCAACGAGTGTTTTTACTACGAGGCCCGCCGACGGGCCGCCGCCGCGCACCTCGTCGTGGCCAACCACGCGCTGCTGCTACGAGACCTGTCGATGAAAGACGACCTGGGCAGGGGGATCCTGCCCGATTTCACCCGGGTGATCCTCGACGAGGCGCACCACCTGGAAGAAGCCGCGACCTCGGCCGGCGCGTCGCGACTCAGCGCGTTGTCGATCACGCGCGCGCTGGCGCCGCTCTTGCCCCGGCGTCGCCGTCCGGGGGCGCTGGACCGGGTGGCCGAGTCCTTCCCGCCCACGCGCGCCGCCGTGGGGGTGGCCATCCAGCAGGCGGTCGAGCTGCGCGACACCGCCACTCTCGGGTTCGAAGGGCTGGCAGACCACGCGCGCGTGCCGACGCGGGTGCGCGCGACCCCACCCGATCCCGAGTTCTGGA
Source organism: uncultured Klebsiella sp. (assembly GCA_964359125.1). Taxonomy (GTDB): domain Bacteria; phylum Myxococcota_A; class UBA796; order UBA796; family SXON01; genus SXON01. The sequence goes on from CAYHRZ010000177.1 coordinate 7,597, forward strand.
ACGAACTGGTGGAGGACCTCCAACGCGCCGCCGCGGCGCTCGGGGCCGTCACCGCCGCCCTGGACGACCTGGATGTCCCCGCCGACAAGGCCCAGCCCCTGCTCGACGTGGGGCGCGCGCGCCGCCGGTTGCAGGAGCAGGCCGACGCGGCGGCCGCTTTTTGCCGCGAGGACCCCGAGCAGGTGCGCTTCCTGGACCCCGGCAGGCGCGGCGTGGCCGCCGCCATCGCGCCCGTCGACATCGGGTCCTTCGTGCGGCGGCACCTGCGAGAGGGCCTGTTCGCGACCGTGCTCACCAGTGCCACCCTCGCCATGCGCGACACGGCGGAGCCCTACCTGGCCCGCGTCGGGTTGCCGGGCTCGCCCTTCCGGCAGTACCCCTCGCCCTTCGACTACGCCCAGCAGGCGGTCCTGGCCCTGCCCCGGGACCTCCCGCGCCCCGACGAGCCGGGGTTCGTCGACGAGGTGAGCCGGCTCACCATCGCCGCCATCGAGGCCAGCCGCGGGGGGACATTCGTGCTGTGCACCTCTCACGCCGCGGTGGCGGAACTGGGGGGGCGGCTCCAGGCCGCCCTCGGCGACCGGCACGCCATCCTCCGGCAGGGCCGTGGCTCGCGCGACCGGCTCCTGGAACAGTTCCGCGACGACCACGGCAGCGTCCTGGTGGGCACCGACGCGTTCTGGGAAGGCGTGTCGGTGAAGGGCGACGCGCTGCGGCTGGTGGTCATCCCCCGCTTGCCCTTCCGCGTGCCCACCGAGCCGGTGTCCGAGGCGCGCCACGAGCGACTCGTCGCGCAGGGCATCGACCCCTTCCGGGCCTGGTCCTTGCCGGAGGCGGTGATCCGGCTGCGCCAGGGTTTTGGCCGGCTCGTGCGCACCCAGTCGGACCGGGGCGCGGTCTTGGTGCTCGACCGCCGGGTCCACGAGATGTGGTACGGGCGCGTCTTCCTCGCCGCCCTTCCCCCGGCCCGCCGGGTGGTGGGGCCGTCACGGGCCGTGATCGAGCAACTACGCGCGTTCTACGCGGGTAGCGCCTAGTCGTCGGTCGAGCCGCCGCCGTCTTTCGGTCGGTTGAGCTTGGGGCGGACGATCTTGGCGTCGGGATTCGGTACCCCCGGGCGCTCCATGGGCTTGATCTCCTCGGGCGCCACCGCCGAGTACTCGCCGCTCATGCGATTCACCACACTCTTGATCGATTTCTTGAGGGAGTCGCGTAGGCCCATGCAGCGACATTAGCGCCCGGCCGCCCCGCGGACAAGGCGCCGAGCGGAGGGAGCGATCCCCGTGTGGTAGAACGCCGGCCCATGAGCACCATCACCCTCGAGCAGATCATCACCTTCCTGTTGGAGGCGCCGATGTTCGGCGACCTCGACCCCACTGAGCTCTCCGAGATCGTGCACATCATGCAGGTCCGGCGCGTGCGGGACGGGCAGGCGATCTTCGCGGAAGGGGACCCCGGCGACGCCTGGTACGTGATCTACGACGGCGCGGCGGACGTGAGCAAGGCGGACGACTCCGGGCCGCCGAAGGTGATCGCCGCCCTCGGCCCCCGGGCGTGCTTCGGCGAGATGGCGATCCTCGATCACTCGCCGCGCTCGGCGAGCGTGATCGCTCGCGGGGACTCCACCGTGTTCCGCTTCCCGCGGAACGACTTCGAGGAGTTGCTGGCCGGCGACAACCTCGCCGCCTACAAGCTGGTGTACGAGATGGCCAAGGTGTTGGCCACCCGCGCCCGGAACACCACCCAGCGACTGAGCGAGGCCTTGAACGACCGCGACAAGCCGCAACGCCTGCGCGACACCACGGAGCAGGTGGTGGAGGGGCAGTCGGTCTCGGAGTGAGCTAAGTCCGCGGGCGATGCCCCTCCCGCGCCTCGTCCGCAACGTAGCCCTCCGCGTGGCCAAGATCGTGGCCCGCGACGACCTGTTCGAGAAGCCGGGCGAGCGTGCGCCTTCCGCGCCGCTGTCGCCCGC
>CAYHRZ010000178.1:0-9555 GCA_964359125.1 uncultured Klebsiella sp.
TCGCTCGGGGGGGCGCGGGTGCTGGTCACCGGGGGACACGGCTTCCTCGGTCGGCACCTGTGCAGCGCCCTGTCCTCGCGCGGTGCCACGGCGTTGCCGGTGGGGCGCGCGGAGTGCGACCTCGCCAACCCGGCGGCCACCCGCGAGTACCTCCGCCGGGTGGGCCCGGACCTCGTGGTCCACGCCGCCGCGGTGGGCGGCGGCATCGGGTGGATGAAGGCCCACCCCGCCACGGCGCTGGCGGGCAACGTGCTGGTCAACACCTCGGTACTCGATGCATGTCGCGACACAGCCATCGCGCGGGTGGTCGGTGTCTCGTCGGCCTGCGCCTACGCCCGCGAGGCCAGCCAACCGATGCGCGAGAGCGCCATCTACGAGGGCGAGCCCGAGGCCACCAACGGCCCCTACGGCCATGCCAAGCGGCTGATGATGCGCCACGGCGCGGCGCTGGAGGAGGAGTTCGGGATGGACTGCGCCTTCGTGGTGCCGACCAACCTCTACGGTCCCGGCGAGTCCTTCGACCCGGCGCGGGCGCACGTGGTGGGGGCGCTGGTGCGGCGCTTCGAGACCGCGCGGCGCGACGACGCGGAGCGGGTGGAGTGTTGGGGAACCGGCCGTGCCACCCGAGACCTGCTCTACGTGGGCGACGCGGCCGAGGGGATCGTCCGCCTCCTGGAGGTGGGCGGCGGTGCCGCGCCGTTGAACCTCGGCAGCGGCGTGGAGCGCTCGATCGCCGACATCGCCCGCGAGGTCGCCGAGGCGGTGGGCTACGGTGGAGTGGTGACGTGGGACAGCACGCGCCCCGACGGCATGCCCCGCAAGGTGCTCGACAGCGACCGCATGGCCGACCGCTGCGGCTGGCGAGCCCGCACGCCGCTGTCACTGGGCCTGCGGGAGACGGTGGCGTGGTTTCGCTCTTCCTGCTGAGCGCCTGTCTGGAACGGGTGACGGGGCAGCCCGTTCCCCTGGATCCTCGCTTCTACGAGGCCGGCGAGGCTGCGCAGGGGGGTGGGAACTCCCTGGGGGAGCCCTGGGCCGGTCACGAGGGGGCGGTGGTGGTGGTGGTCGTGGGCGTCGTGTCCCCGCTGGTCGCCGACGTGCAGTTCGACGTGGCGGTCACCGACGCGGCTGCCCCCGGGGGGGTGAAGCGCGTCGGCACGCTGACCACGGCCGCCAACACCGAGGTGACGTTGAGGGTGCCGGTCGAGGTCACGTCCTTCCTGGTCGAGGCCTTCCAAGACGAGGCGGGCGACGGCCCGGACGACGCCGACCCCTACGGCGCCGCCGAGGTGACGGTGGCCGAGGCGGTGGTCACGCCGGTCACCGTCACCCTGGTCGCGGGCGGTCGCGCCCTGGCCCAGGCCGGTGGGGCGGCCGGGGCCGCGAAGTCGATCGCGCCGCCGTGGGCGGACTACACCGGGCCCACCGTCCCCTTCCGGGGGCTGGTGAGCTCCGCCGTCGACGGCGAGGTCCAGGTCGACGTCAACGTGCCCGACGCCAGCGCGCCGGGCGGCGTGCAGCGGGCCGGTCAAATCCGCATGCCGACGCCCGGGCCCTTCGAGTTCGCCGTGCCCACCGACGTGAAGCTGTTCACGGTGGAAGCCTTCCAGGACCCCGACAACGACGGCCCCTCCGAGCAGGATCCCTTCGCGGCGGCGCGGGTGGAGACGGCGAAGATCGGCGGCGCGGTGCTCTTCGAGTTGCTGGCGGGCGCGCGGGCCACGGCGGCGGCGGCGCTGGGTCCCGCCGGCCCGGGCGGCCAGGCGCCCTGGGAGGGCGTGGAGGGCCCCCGCCGCGACGTGGAGTTGGACGTGGTGACCTCGGCCACGGGCGTCGTGGTGCTCGACGTGGCCGAGTTCGACGCGGCGGCCCCCGGTGGCAACCGGCGCGTGGGTCGCGACAACGTCGCGGGTCCCGGGCGGCACACCCTCTCGGTGCCGGCCTCGGGCGTGTCGTTCCGCGTGGAGGCGTTCATCGACGTCGACAACGATGGTCCCTCCGACGCGGATCCCTCCGCCGCGGCCACCGTCGCGCCCGCTAAGTGGGGGCGCGAGGCCTCGCTGGCGCTGGGCGTCGGCAACCCGGTCCGCCCCGCGGGGGGCGGCGCCGCGGCCGCCGCGCCCAGTGGCCCGGACCTCGGCCCCGGGCCGAAGGTGCGGGTGGGCGGCAAGATCACCGCCAGCGACCCGAGCCGGGTGAAGGTCGATGTCTTCCGGGTCGACGCCGCCGCCAAGGGCGGGCGGGAGTTCTTGTTGAAGGTGGAACCCCGCGGGGCGGCCTGGTCGGTCGAACTACCGGTCGACTTCGGGAAGATCGAGATCGACGCGTACCTCGATGCCGCGGGCGACGGCCCCACCGGCGACGATCCCCACGTGCTTCGCGACAACATCGTCGTGGGCAACGCGCCGCTGATGGACCTACACCTCGCCTTTCCCTGAGGCCTGGGCTCGCGCCACCGCGAGGCCCCCGCGTTACCTGGTGCTTCTCCCCAGGTTGATCCTATGGCCGACCAGCACGCGCTCACCTTTGGCGAAACCCCCACCGGCGACGACAAGACCTTCGCCCTCATCGCCCACCTCAGCATTTACGTGGCCACGTTCATCGGCCCGCTGGTGATGTGGCTCATCTTCAAGGACAAGTCGGCGTTCATCAAGTTCCACGCCATGCAGGCGCTGATCTTCCAGGGGGGGTTGTGGATCCTCTCGGTGATCATCGGCGCGATCAGCTTGGTCACCTGCGGCTTCGGCGGCGTGCTCTACGCGGTGCTCATTCCCCTCTTCTTCGTCCCCCTCTACGGCGCCTACTTGGCCTACGACGGCCAGTGGAGCGGCTTCCCGGGCCTGTCGGGCTTCGGTCGCTAGGCCCCCCGAGTTGCACCGACCCCCAGGTTTCCGGTATCGTCCCTCTCCCCCGCGAGCGCGACCATGACTCTCCACGTCCTCCTCCTCGTCGCGACACCTGCCGCGCAGGCGGTGCCGCCCACGACGCTCGGCGACGTGATCGTCACCGAGATCCAAGCCGATCCCACGAAGAAGGCGCAGTATTACGCCGAGTGGTTCGAGTTCTACAACAACTCGGGGAAGACCCTCGATCTCAACGACATCGTGGTCGAGACGGCGTCTGGCAGCTTCACCATCGCGGGGCCACCGCTCACGGTGGGCGTGGCCGACTACGTGGTGCTCGGCGTCTCGAACGACACCAGCATCAACGGCTCGGTGCCCGTCGACTACGTCTACGATTTCTCGGCGGTGAACCTCGATGGCCCTGACGACCTGGTGCGGGTCAGCTACGGCGCCGTCCTACTCGACGTGGTCGACTGGGACAGCTCGTGGAGCTTCACGCCCGACAACGCCCTGGCCTGCGCCCCCAACGCGAGCGACAACGAGTGGGCCAACGACCTCTCCCTGAACTGGTGCCCCTCCCAGGTTTTCATGGCGTCGGGCATGTACGGCTCGCCGGGGGAGGAGAACGAGTACTGCGGCGAGGAGCCCAACGTCGACAACGACGGCGACGGCTACGCCGAGTTCGAGGGTGACTGCAACGACGAAGACAGCGAGGTCAACCCCGACGCCATCGACGGCGTCGCCGATCCTTACGGCGTGGCCGACGACGACGCGGACTGCGACGGCATCCGGGACGACGGCATCGTCGACAACGACGGTGACGGCTGGACCGAGGTCGACGGCGACTGCGACGACGACGACGTGCAGACCTACCCCGGCGCCATCGAGAAGGAAGACGGCGAGGACGACGACTGCGACGGCTGTATCGACGACGTCGACAGCGACCTCGACGGTTGGACGGAGTGCCCGCAGGCCTGCGACAGCGACGGCGACGGCGACATCGACCGTTTCGACATCGACTGCTACGACTGCAACGACGCCAACGCCGACTACAGCCCCGACGAGACCGACGTGCCCTACGACGGCAACGACCAGGACTGCGACGGGTTTGACGAGTGCGACGTCGATGGCGATGGCTACGAGGCCACCGCCACGTATGGCCCGGGTTGCGACGGCTACGACTGCGACGACGCCAACGCCGACATTCACCCCGGCACCCCGGAAGACAACGGCAACGGCATCGACGACGACTGCGACGGGGTCATCGACATCCCCGACAAGGACGGCGACGGCTTCACCGCCCAGGACGGCGACTGCATGGACCTCGGCGTGGAGGACCAGGAAGGCTGGTCTGACGCCCAGCTCGTGCTCAGCGCGGCGGTCTACCCTGGCTCCAAGGAAGTCTGCTACGACCTCGTCGACAACGACTGCGATGGCTGGATCGACAACGCGCCGGATTGCGCGCGAGCCACCGACGCGGCGACGGCGCGGGGTGGCGGCCTCTGCGGCGTCGTCGACGCGGGCGCCGTCCCGGGCCTCGCCAGCCTGCTGGCGCTGGCCGTCGCCGCCCGGCGTCGCCGAGCCGGCTCAACCCACGGGGAGCGCTAGACCATGCTGATCCTGTTGTCCCAGCTCGCGCTGGCCGCCGAGGGCGACTCGGGGGTCGACTTCGAACTGTTCAAGCCGCACGCGGATTTCTACGGGTACAGCGTGGTGCCCGGTGGCGCGACGTTGCAGCACTTGCAGCTCGGCGCCGGACTCTGGTTCGACTACGCCGACGACCCGGTGGTGCTGGTCGACGCCGAGGGCAACCGCGTGTCTCCCGATGGTACCGACGCCGACGGCCTCGTGAACTCGCGGGCCTCGCTGCGCGGGCAGGTTGGTGTGGGTATCACCCGGTTCGCCAGTTTCACCGTGGATATCCCCTTTGTGGTGGCCCAGGACGGCTTCGCCGTGCCGCAGCTCGGCGACACCACCTCCGACAAGATCGCGTCCGCGGGCGTCGGCGACATCGTGCTCACCCCGCGCGCGGAGATCCTCGACCGCGACTACCTGCCGGTGGGCCTGGCCATCTCGGTGCCGGTCGCCCTGCCCTCGGGCAACGACGCGGCCATGCTCGGGGAGGGCGCCGTGTCGGTGGCCCCCAGCGCCACCTTCGAATGGTCCAACGGGCAGGTTCACACCCGCGCCTACGACTTCCGCTTCGCCCTCAACGGCGGCTTGCTGATGCGCGAACCAGCCCGCGTCAAAGACACCAGCGTCGGCAACGCGCTGATCTACGGGGTGGCGGGCGGTTGGCACGTGGCCCAGCCCGTCGAGGTCACGCTCGAGATGCACGGCAACAGCTTCGGTGGCAAGAGCTCCCAGAACGCCGCGGAGTTGTTGATCGGCGGCAAGTTCTTCGCCGGCGAGTTCGTCACCGTCAGCGCCGGCGGTGGCACGGGCCTGTTCGGCGGCATCGGCGCGCCCGACTTCCGCGTCTTCGCGGGTGCGGCGCTGGCGCCGTCCCTGGATCCCAACAACCGCGACACCGACCGCGACAACATCCGCGACGGCGACGACAAGTGCCCCAAGGACCCGGAAGACAAGGACGGCTACCAGGACCGCGACGGCTGCCCGGAGCTCGACAACGACGCCGACGGTCGCGAGGACCAGATCGACAAGTGCCCGAACGACCCGGAAGACGACGACGGCTTCATGGACAACGACGGCTGCCCCGATCCCGACAACGACGGCGACGGCGTGGCCGATGCCGAGGACCAGTGTCCCAACGAGCGCGGCACGGCGGAGCTCGGTGGCTGCCCCAACCGCGACACCGACGGCGACGGCATGACCGACGACCTCGATCGCTGTCCCTACGACCCGGAAGACTTCGACGGAGACCGCGACGAGGACGGTTGTCCCGAGGAGCCCTCACGGGTGGTGGTGGAGAAGAACTTCATCAGGATCAACGACCTGATCTACTTCGACTTCAACAAGGCCACGATCCAGGAGCGCAGCTACGACCTCGTCGACGAGATCGCGCGGGTCATCAACGAGAACCCGCAGATCCTGCGGATTCGCATCGAGGGCCACACCGACGCGGTCGGCAACGACCTCTCGAACCTCAGGCTCTCGCAGTCGCGCGCTGAGGCCGTCGAGAAGTACTTGATCGCCAAGGGCGTCGACGGCGGGCGGCTCGACGCGGCCGGTTTCGGCGAGATGAGGCCGGTTGATACGAACGATACCGAAGATGGTCGAGCGAAGAACCGACGCGTCGAGTTCATCATCGTCGACCAGAAATAGCTGTCTGGGGGTTGATCTTTGCAACCCCCAGGCTGTACCATCGTGGCCGAACGCGAGGACTCTCATGCGCATGGCCACTCTTTTTGCTCCCCTGTTGTTTCTGGTCGCCGCCGGTTGCGAGGTGACGGCGGTCATCGACGAGGACCCGAAGGAGGGTTCGGATCCCACCGACGACACGGCCGGCCTGGAGGAAATCCCCGGCGACTCGGGTGATCCCGACGATGTCTCGAACCTGGGCGAGGTGAGCGGGCAGGTGCAGGTCGAGATCTACGGGACCGACGAGAACGGCGACCTCTACTGGATCGACTGGGAAGAGGCCTACGGCGACGACTTCCCCTTCGGTTCCATCTTCGTCGCGGCCTACACGGTCGAGGCCGAGACGGAGGTGATGTCGTTCCTCGACCAGTACGTGATCCGCTCGCCGGATCCCGAGGGCAACAGCTACTCCATGCAGGTCGATCCGACGGTCGCGGACACCGTGCGCGTGTACGCCGTGCTCGACTACTGGGGCGACGGCATCCTCGCGCCCAACGAGCCCATGGGCATCTGGCCCGACGAGGTGGCGGTGACCGCCGGCGTGGAGGTGACCGACATCGACATCACCATCCCCGCCCCGTACTACGAGTTCTCGAGCGGCGGCGGCGGCGGCGGCGGTGGGCCGGACGGCATCGGCGGCGGCGGCGGTGGCGACGGTGGCGAGTCGCCCTACGTCACCATCAGCGGCGACGCGCTCATCACGAAGGAGTACGCCGGCGGCAGTTGCGTCGCGATCCTCTACGATTCCTCGGGCGCGGTGCCGTACTACGCCTCGTCGTTCACCCCCACCAAGACCGACGAGGGCGCCGAGGGTACCTACAGCCTCAAGGTGACGCCCAGTTTCGGCACGGCCAAGCTCATGGGCGCCTGGGACGCGAACTTCAACGGCCTGATCGACCCCGCCGACGAGTGGGGCAGCTACGTCGACGAGTCGGGCAGCCTCGCCAACCCGATCACGGTCGGCACGGAGGACATGCCCGGGTACACCTTGATGATCCCGGATGGCAGCTCCGGCTCCGCGGCCGCCCTGCCCTTCGTGTTCATCTCGGGCGCTATCACCTACGAGAACGGGTCTTTCGACGACCTGGATCCCAGCGCGGCCGTGTACGTGGCGGCCCTGAAGTACCGGCCCGACACCGACATCACCACCACCGACATGATCAACAACGCGTATGACTGGACGTTGTACTCGGGCGGCGACCTGGCGGGCGACGAGTTGTCCTACTCGCTGATCGCGCCGGCCAACACCATCGTGTACGTGTGGGCCTACCTCGACGGCGATGGCGACGGCACGCTCAACGAGGTGAGCGACGCCGTGGGCGCGATCAACCGTGATGAGCAAGGTCGGTTGGCGACGGGAAGCACCGCGCACACGGGCAAGGACATCCTACTGGCTGTCCCGCAGTAGCTTCGTCCACGCGGAATCGACGGCGCGCTCGGGTGTCGCCGTTTCTTGATACCCTTGCGCCCCCGTTGGAGTGCCGATGTTTCTGATCGCCTTGTCTCTGGCTGTGCCCGACGCTGTCGCGGGGGCGAAGGCCTCCTCGTTCCAGAAGGAAACTCGGCTGGGTACGAACTACTGGAACGCGGGCTCGGCGATCGACGGCAAGGTGGAGACGGGCTGGCTGCTCCCGGGCGACAGCAACAACCGCGGCGAGTGGATCGAGATCGACGTGCCCAAGGGCGAGGTCGACAAGATCGGCCTGGTGGCAGGCTTCGACAAGGACGAAGAGACCTTCGCTGACCACGCTCGCGTGAAACAACTGCGCGTCGACGTGTTCTCCATCGACAACGAGCAGGTGGCGAAGCAGGTCGGCAGCGCGACCGTCGACGTGGCCGACCAGCGCGGCTGGCAGGTGATCGACATCCCCGACGTGAAGGTCGGTGACGACGGCTTCTTCGGCGGGAAGGTTCGCCTGTCCGTCGTCGACATCTACGAGGGTCAGGACTACCCGAACCTCGGGATGTCGGAGGTGTGTGTGTACCTCAAGGAGTTCGACGCGACGCCCAAGATCACGGCGTTGTCGACCGGAACGGCCGACGTCCTGACCGACGGCAACCCCAAGACGCTCTGGACCGGCGCCGCCGGCGCCGAGTTCACCGTCGCGCCCTCCGGCTTCGCGGTGAGTTCGGTCGGGTTCGTCGGCGACAAGGCCCAGGGCCGGGCCAAGACGGTGAAGTTCACCGTGGGCAACATCACCACCGAGGCCACCCTGCTCGACCAGCCCGACCTGCAGTGGGTGAGCCTCCTCCCGTTCAACGGCTACGTGGGCTCGAGCATCGACGACGTCGTGGTGACTGTCGTCGACGTCTACCCCTCGGCGGCCGGCAACGTGGCTCTCCAAGAGATGAAGTTCCGGGCCAGCTACTTCGAGGGGCTCTAAGAACACGAAACCCGCCGGGTTTCCCCGGCGGGCTCGTGGAACCCGTCTTTGGTCGACGGTGGGTGGGCTACTTGCCGCCGCGGGGCTTCAGGCCGCCGCCGCCCATCTCGCCCTTGCCGCCCATCTCGGGGGCCGGGGGAGCGGCGTCGGTGGTGGCCACGGCGCCGCCGATGGTCACTTCCACCGAGGCGGTGAGGGTGCCCGAGGTGGCGGTCACGGTGGCCTTGCCCTCGGCCTTGCCGAGGACGTTGCCGTTGGCGTCGACTTCCGCGATGTTGGCGTCCGAGGACGACCACGCGACGGTCTGGCCCTCGACGGCGGCGTCGCCGGCCTTCACGGCGGCGGTGAGCTGCGTCGAGCCGCCGACCGGCCAGGCGGCGGTGGCGTCGTAGCCGGCGATCTCCACCTTGTCCGGGAGGGCGACGACGAACTTGTAGGCGCCCTTGACCTCGCCCACCTTGCACTCCACGGAGGCCTCGCCGTTGGCGACGGGGGCCACCTTCTCGCCGTCGAGCTTGGCGACGGAGGCGGGGTTGACCGAGCAGGCCAGCTTGGGCTGCGGGTTGATGGCCTTGCCTTCCTTGTCGAGGACGGTGGCCTTGGCCTGGGCGACGGCGTCCAGGGTGTGGACGGTGACCGTCTGCTCGCCGTCGAACTTGATGGAGTGAGGTGCGGGGGCGCACGCGGTGAGGACGAGGGTGATGATCGAGAGCATGATGACTTGAACCTTTGCGGGGACTCGCACCCCGAATGGACACGACGAAGGCCGGTCCTGGCTGGTTCGGAGGGACGCGCAACGCGGAGCCGCCCCGAAAGCGCGGCGAGTGTACTCCCATGGAAATTTTTTGCAACCCCTTGGCGTACATACTTGCGCCCTTGGCGGCGCGGGATCGGCTTTCGGGTGCCGTCGCCAGCGGGTTAGGATGCCGCTGATGGCCTCCCCGGACGCTGAGCCGCGCCGCTTCGGCAAGTACCAGATCCTCGAGCGCATCTCCACGGGGGGGATG
>CAYHRZ010000179.1:0-9545 GCA_964359125.1 uncultured Klebsiella sp.
CAGCGATCGCGCTGGTCGGACAATCCGGCGCGGGAAAGAGCACGTTGCTCCGCGTGCTGGCCGGCGTGGAGGGGCGTGCACGGGGCACCGTGCGCTTCGGCGGGGACCTCTGGCAAGACGAGGTCGGCACCTTCGTCCCGGCCTGGCAGCGCCGTGCGGGTTGGGTGCCCCAGGACGGGGTGCTCTTCCCCCACCTCAGTGTCGCGGAGAACCTCGGTTACGCCGCCCGCCTGGACGTCGCACCCCTCGCCGCCTTGCTGGGCATCGACCACCTGTTGGCCCGCAGGCCCCGTCACCTCTCCGGGGGTGAGCGACAGCGCGTGGCGCTCGGCCGGGCCATGGCCAGCGACCCAGCCCTCCTGCTGCTGGACGAGCCCTTCTCGGCCCTCGACCGCCCCCTGCGGGCACAACTCGGTGCGGCGGTGCGACAGTGGGCCCAGGCGCGGGGCACGCCGCTCGTGGCGGTGAGTCACGACGCGGGCGACGTGGAGGCGCTGGCCGACGAAGTCTGGGAGATCAGCGCGGGGCGGGTGCAGCGGGTGACCGGCTGAGGGCGATTCGCGCTACCCTGTGACCGTGTTCAGCCTCCTCGCCCTCGCCCTCGCGCAGGACCGCGACCCGCCCGACGCACCCGACAGCGCGGCGTTGTTCGAGCGCGGCCGGGCGGGCGTGCGCGAGGTCGCCGGCTGCTGGGTGATGACCGGCGACGGGCGGGATCGCTGGGACGCGGGCATCTTCGGCGAGGGGGAACGTCACTGGGTCCTCGCTGGTCGCCTCGTTGACGGCGCCTGGCGGGAGTTCTCGGCCACGCCCGCCGCCGACAACGTCACGCCCGTCGAGGAGGGCGAGAAGCGACGTTCCATGTTTGGGACCTTCCCGGACGCGGAAGAAACGGACGAGGGACGAACCGCCGTGCTCGACGCCCTCTCCGACGACGTGGCCGTGGAGTACGTCGAGCGGGAAGACACGGGCTGGCGCTTGGTCCGGACCCTGAAGGGGGGCGACGCGCTCAACAACACGCTGAGCTTCCACTTCCGGCCCGACCTGAGGCCCTGGCGGTGGGTCATCAGCGTCGTGGACCCGGTGGGCGTGAAGGGCGAGCGTGGCCGGGCGCGGATCAAGCGCATGCGGATCGAGTTGCAAGCCGCCGACGCCGGCGAACCGCTGTCGGAACGGTTCTCGGGGAGTTTCTCGCGGTGGCCGTTCTCGGTCGACGTCACGGCTGTCACGAACTGGACGGCGGTCCCGTGCTGACGCTCGTCCTGGCCTGTGCCGAGCCCACCGCCGCAGCCACGGCGACCTGTGCCTGCGACGGCATCCCCGACGTCGAACCCGTCAGCTCCGAAACCGCGCTCCTGGAGCTCCTGCTCGCCACTCGCGACGCCACCTTCCCGGGCGAGTACGCGTTGGCGCTCTCGGCGGAGGCGAACCTCGCCTACTTCCGCGCCAGCATCGACAGCGACAGCCTCGCTGGTGACCGCGTGTATGTCGTCAGTTACGACCCGGTGATCCTCGACGACCCGCCCGCGGCGGGGGCGCTCGGGGCGATCCTGGTCCACGAACTCGGTCACGTCGAGGACTACCGCCTCATGGAGAACGCGGAGTACGTGGAGTTCGGCCTGTGGTACGGCGCCCAGGACCCCGCCACGAGCGACGAGCTGCGCGACTACGAGCGCGCCACGGACGAAAAAGCGCTGCAGCGCGGCTGCGCGGAGGGGCTGGCCGCGATGCGCGAGTGGATCTACGCCCACGCAACGCCGGAAGTACGAGCGGAGAAGGAGCGAAACTACTACACGCCCGCCGAGATCGAGGCGTGGGTGGCCGAAAGCGGCCGCTGCCCCGGGTAGGCCGCGCGCCCCAACCACAGGGCCGTGGGCACGCGGGCACGCCCAGAGGCCAACGTCGAGGCGACACTCAGCGCGCCCAGGGCACCTCCGCCGTCGCGTAGAACCCAACACCCAGTGCGTCGAGCCGCGACCCGTGCCAGCCCAGGCGGGTGGCAAACTCGTCCCAGTCGCGCTCCGCGCCGGACCACCCGCGCTCGGAAAGCGCACACAGGCGCGGGTAGCTCATGAAATCTACGCGCTCGCGGCTGTCGATGTACTCGGTCCAGAGTGCGCCCTCGACGCCCAGCACGCTGGCCTCGTCCACACCCGCCGGCACGACCTCCCAGTCGTAGGCCGCCTCCACGTTCACCGGGCCCGCCCACACCTGGCCGTACTCGGCGTCCCAGTCGTGCACCATGTCGAGGTAGGCGTGCTCGGCGGGGCTCTCGACCAGGAAGGCGCCAGCACCGGCGGCGGCCACCGCCCGGGAGGCGTCTGTCCAGTGCTGCGCCACGAACGGGGCCACCAGTGGCACCGTTCCGATCTCGTCCCAGCCCAGCATCACTTTGCCGTGGGTCGTGACCGTCCCCTGCAGCGACTGGACAAAGCTCGCGTAGGCCTCGGCGCTCACCTCGGTCACCTCGTCGGCGCCCACGTGGATCCACGCCCCGGGCGTGATCGCGGCCACCTCGGCGATCACGTCGTCGACGAAGCGCGCGGTGTCGGGACAGTCGAGGCAGAGGGCCGCGTCGACCAGTTGCGTCCCGATGTAGGGGTCGGCCCCGGCGCCATCGGCCGAGAGCTCCGGGTAGGCGGCGAGGATCGCGTTGGCGTGCCCCGGCAGGTCGATCTCCGGCACCACCACCACGTGACGCTCGGCGGCGTAGGCCACGATGTGCGCGTACTCGGCCTGGGTGTAGTAGCCCCCGGGGCCGCCGCCCACCTCGGTGGCGCCGCCCACCTCGGCCAGCAGGGGCCAGCTCTGGATCTCGATGCGCCAGCCCTGGTCGTCGGTGAGGTGCAAGTGCAGCCGGTTGAGCTTGTGGAAGGCGGCGAGGTCGATGACCCGCTCGATCTCCTCGACGCTGAAGAAGTGCCGGGCGACGTCGACCATCAGGCCACGCCAGGCGAAGCGCGGGGTGTCGTCGATGGTGACGAGGGGGAGCTTGATCGGCACGTCGCCCGTCCCGGTCAGGAACGCCGGGTCGAGCAGTTGCAGGAGGGTTTGGCTGCCGTAGAACACCCCGGCGGCGGTGCGGGCGGTGATCACGACACGTTCGGCGCCCACGACGAGCCGGTAGCCCTCGTCGCCCACGTCGAGGGTGTCGTCCAAGCGGAGTTCGATGTCGGCGTCGCCGTCCCCGGCGTTGACGGTGGTGATCGAGCCGTCGTGCCCGGACCCCTCCGACAGCGCCAAGGCCAGCCGCGTGCCATAGGAACCGGTACCCGCCTCCGCCAGCACGTCGACGGCGTCGAGGGTGAGGGTGGACGACCCGTCGGCGACGTGGGTCTGCGACACCGCCACCGGCTTCGGCACCACCTCAACCGGCAGCAGCTCGCCGTCGGGGAAGGTCGCGGCCGCGCAGGCCCACAGCAGCGTGGTCCACATCGGGGGACGGTAGCACGGGCACCGGCAGGGTGGGGGGGGGCGCGGCGGGGGCGGGGCGGTCAGCCACCGCGTCCTCGCCGCGTCGGCGCGGTGCTCCGACAACGCCCCCGCCCCGCCGCACCGGATAAGCTACCCGCGCATGCTCGACCTGCGCCCCCGCCTGCTCTCGGTCGGCACCGCCAACCCGCCGGAACGATTCTCGCAGAAGCAGCTCCTGGACCGCTTCGGGGTCACCGACCGCAAGCTGGTGTCGCTGTTCTCCTCGAGCCACATCCTGTCGCGACACCTCTACCTGCCACCGGGCAAGCCCGGAGGCGGCCCACAGGAAGAAACGCAAGGCGACCTGCTACGTAAACACCGGCGGGGGACGCTGGAGGTTGCCCCCGAGGCGATCCGTGCCTGCCTGGAGCCGATGGGGCTCACCGTGACCGACATCGACTACCTCTGCTGCATCACCAGCACCGGTTGGCTCACGCCGGGCATCACCGCGATCCTCATGCAGCACATGGGCTTCCGTGAGGACTGCTCCCGGGTCGACATCGTGGGCATGGGCTGCAACGCCGGGCTCAACGGCTTGAACCCCGTCGTGAGCTGGGCCATGGCCAACCCCGGCAAGAACGCGCTGATGGTGTGCAACGAGATCTGCTCGGCGGCCTACGTGTTCGACGGCACGATGCGCACCGCCATCGTGAACTCGCTCTTCGGCGACGGCGTGGCGGCGGTCCTGGTGCGTGCCTCCGAGAAAGACGAGCGGAGCTTCACCCCCAAGGTGCTCGGCTTCGACAGCCACATCATCACCCCCGCGATCGACGCGATGCGCTTCGACTGGGACGAGGAAGCGGGCAAGTACAGCTTCTTCCTCGATCGCGACATCCCCTATGTGGTGGGCGCCAACGCCGAGAAGCCGGTGAACCGCCTCCTCGCCAAGCACGGACTCAAGCGTCGTCACATCAACCACTGGATCGTGCACTCCGGCGGCAAGAAGGTGGTCGACGCCATCAAGTACAACATCGGCCTGAGCGACCACGCCGTGCGGCACACCCACTCGGTGCTGCGCGACTTCGGCAACCTTTCCTCCGGCTCGTTCTTGTTCTCTTTCAAACGCCTTCTCGAAGAGGGCAAGGTGCGCCGCGGCGACTACGGCGTGCTGATGACCATGGGCCCAGGGTCCACCATCGAAACCGCCCTGGTCCGGTGGTAGGAGTATCCATGTACGAGACCCTGTCCTACGACGAGCGCGGCGAGATCGCCGTCGTCACCCTGAAGCGCACGCGCATCAACGTGCGCCAGATCCGCGAGCTGGAGCGGGTGTGCGACCACCTCGACGACGTGTCGCAGACGAAGGTGGTGGTCCTACGCGGCCACTCGGAGGGCATCGACTTCCTCGACTTCGACCCGAAGGAAGCGATGGACATCCACGGCTTCAACAAGTGGGAGAAGCTCGTCAACCGGATCGAAACGCTCGACAAGGTGACGGTCGCCCTGGTCGATGGCCCCTGCGTGGGCGGCGGATTTCAGGTGTTGCTGGCCTGCGACCAGCGCATCTGCCTGCCCACGGCGAGCTTCCAGCTCCCCGAGGTGCGCCAGGGCTTCCTGCCCGGCATGGCGTGCTACCGGCTCGCCAAGTACGTCGGCCTGGGCACCGCGAAGCGCATCGTGATGACCGGTTGCGTGGTGTCGGCGGAGGAAGCACTCCGGCTGGGCCTAGTCGACATGGTGAGCGCCGACCTCGACGCCGCGCTGAAGAAGACCATCGAGAGCTTCGGCCCGATGCACACCACCGCGTTCACCCTCGCGCGGCGCCTGCTCAACGAGAGCTACGACACCGGCTTCGAAGACGCCATCGGCAACTTCCTCGCCGCCCAGCACCGGGCGATCTCGCAGACCGCGTTCCTGGAAACGCTCCGGGCGGAGCACAAGAAGAAGCAGTGAGCCCCGACCGGGCCGCCACGGCGGCGCTCAAGCCCTTCCCGGTCGACGACGTGGTCATGGCCGCGATCCGCCCGATGCAGTTCCGCGACGCCAGCCGGGTGGCGGAGCTGCACCACGCGGCCATGGGCAACAGCCTGTGGGCGCAGTTGGGCAAGCCCTTCCTCGCCACGCTGTACCAGGCCCTGGTCGATAGCCCGTATTTCCTCGGCTTCGTGTACGTGGAGGACAACGAAGTACGCGGCTTCATCGCAGGTAGTATTGACACATCAAAAATGTATCAGGACATCGGCAGGCGCCGTTTCTACTTCCTCGCCCCCACCGCCGCCCTGGGGGTACTGAAACATCCGCGTGTATCACTCAAGCTCTTCGAGACGTATCGATACTTCGGTGTATCAGGCGCCGACGAGGTGCCGGGCGAGAGCCTCTTCTGCTCGTTCGAACCCAACTTGCGCGGCAAGCGGGTATCGGGGCACATCAACAAGGTGCTGTTCGACGAGTTGCTCGCGCGTGGCCACCGCGCGGTGAAGATCAGCACCGAGGTCGACAACGAGGGCGCCAACCGGCAGTTGCTGTCGTGGGGATTCGTGGACCGCCACCGCTTCCGTTTCTACGGCAAGGACATGGTCACCTACGTGCTCGACCTAGTGGATCACCCTCGCGTCCACGCCCATAGCCGTCACCCGGCGGTGTAGCGCCGCCGTCGCCAGGCCAGCCCCGCCAGGCCCACGACCAGCCAGGCCGAGCCCTGGAAGCAGCCGTACACCGGCCGCGGCACGGCACAGAAGTCATCCCCGTCGGCGTTGGGGTTCAACCCCATCGTGAGCGCTTCGGTGTCGGTCGTCCCGTCACCGTCGGTGTCGGCGCCGTTGGCCGCGAGGGTCGCGATCGCGGACCGGAGGCTCTCCTCGTCGGCCACCACCAGCCCCGCCCCGAGCACCGTGCCCGCGAAGTCCCGAGTGGCCGTCCCGGAGCCGCCGGCGACCGTGGCATGGCAAAGGTCGCAGGTGGGCGTGCAGGGCATGGCCAGCTCCTCCTCCACCACCGCGGGGAAGGTGGGGCTGCCGAAGGCCAGGGCAAGGGCGGCGAGCATCACAGGAACACGTGGAGTTGAGCCATGGCCATCGGCGACGGCTCGACGCCGGGGGTGCAGTAGAGCGTGCCGTAGAGGGCGTCGACACGCACGTCGGCGTGGGGGGCGAAGAACCACAGGGCCGCGAACGAGCCGCGCACGACCGCGCGGTCCGTGTCGCCGTGGTCGTCGTCACACCACTCCCCGGTGCCCTTGAGGTGCAGGCCCTGCGTGGGCTCGACGTCGACCTGGAGGTAGCCCACGCTGCCGGTGGTCGTGGGCTCGGTCCCGACGTCGTCGACCAGCACGTTGGCCTCGGCCAGGAAGCGCAGCGGCTCCCAGGGCGCCCAGCGGCCAAATGCGCCGTGCACCTGGCGGAGGTGCTCGTCGAGGAGCAGCACGTCGCTTTCCGATTTCGCAACCAGCGACGACAAGCCCACTTCGGCGGTGTTTTCCAGGGCGTAGGCCACCAGGCCCGAGTACCCACGCTCGCGGAACTCGTCGGGGGAAACCGAGTAGTTACCCGCGATGCCCATGAGCTCGGCCCGCCACTTCTTGTGGCCGTAGGTGGCGTCGACCCCCACTTGCTGGTCGTCGTTGGCATCGGTACGCGTGGCGCCCCGGGCGTAGAGCAGGTGCTCCTCGCTGCGGATGCCCAAGGGCAACGCGAGCCGGCCCGCCCGGAGCAGCAGGCGCCTTCCAAGCTGCGCACCGGCCCACCACTCGCGGCTCACGACGTTGCCGCCGTCGGTGTTCCCCGTCACCCACGCGCCATAGGCCCCCTCCGTGGCGTAGCCGAGGCTGCCGTAGGCCCGCGCGGCGCCGAGCGCCAGGTGACCGCGCAGGTCGGCCTGCATCAGCACGAAGCGGGGGTTGCTGGGCTGGGGAATGAAGAGGCCGCGCACGTCGCCTTGGAGGGTGAGCGCCTCCGGCAGCGGCACACCGAAGGCGAAGTCCTTGACCTTCCCCGGCTCCTCCTCCGTCGCCTTCCCGTACGGGGTGCGCATGAAAATTTCAGCCTGTCCCCTGCCATACTCGGTGAGTGCACCCGCGCCCGAGGGATCCACGTGGCACTGGGCGCAGGCGGTGTAGCCGTGCCCGATGGTGAAGGGGTAGGCGAGCGCAGCCGCCACCCAGCCGAGCATCACGGGGTGTCGACCAGGTCGAAGCTCACCTCCGCGCGCATCGCCGTGTCGACCGTCACCCCGAGGTAGCTCGGGACGTCGATGCCGTGCTTGCTGATGTCGAAGGGGAACTTCGCAGAGACCTTCCAGCCGGTCTTGGACTTCCGGACGGTGTAGGCCACCTCGGTGGGCTGGGTGGTGCCGTGGGCGCTGAAGCTCGCCGCCACGGTGCCCGTCGCCGCCGCGCCTACCTCGGCTGGCCAGGTCACCGCCGCCTTCGCCAGCGACAGCGACACCGTGGGGTACTGGTCCGCGTGCAGGAACTTCGACTTCATGTGCTCGTCGCGAAGCCCGATGCCGGTGCTGAGCGTGCTCACCTGGTGGGTGAAGGTGAGCGTGGTGCCGTCGTCGGCGCAGGAAAGCTCCTTGCTCTCCCCCTCGATGTCGAGGAAACCGGGGCTACCCACGGCGAAGAAGGAGACGCTGGGCTTTCCATCGACCTTCATGCCGGCGTGAGCCGGGGCGACGAGTAGCGCGAGCAGCAGAGTGGTCATGGGGAGGAGATGCCTGACGGTCGGCATTGTTTCACGGCGGCGACACGGTGGCGACGGGCGACTTGCAACGGTGCGTTGCTGCCGTCGTGTCGGCGGCCCACGCGGAGCGGAGGCGGCCCACGTGGGGCGGACGACCCACGTGGGGCGGCCACCGCCCGCGTTGCCCAGCGGCGCCACCTACGCCTCGTCGCCGCCGAGGCACAGGTTCCCGTCCTCCGAGAACGCGTCGACGCGCGCCGCGCGCAAGACACCGTGCACGCGCAGCGGCGCCAGCCCCCGTACCGGTCGGAGCGCCTCGGCGACGTCGCCGGGCCTGCCGGGTCGGGCAAAGCGCCCGCAGGTGAGGTGCGGGCGGTACCCCGACCACCGCTCCTCCGGCCCCGGGACACGAAGCCGCACCTCCCGGAGCAGCGGGGCGCGCACCTCCAGGAAGGTGCAGGACGAAAAGGCGTTGGCCCCTCCCACGAGGATCGGCACCACGCACCCCTCGTCGACGGGAGCTGGCCGCGAAAAGCCGTGGACGAAAACCGTCACGTGGGGCACGTCTACGCAGAAGGGGTCGGCCCACGCCGCACAGGCACCCACGACCTGCTCGCGACGGGCCCGCACCCGCGCGTCGTCGACCACCAAAACCGTCACGTGGTACCAGCGCCGCCCCTGGTGCCAGCCCTCCCGCGCGCCCGGCGTGGGGAGTAGCAGCCGAGAGCTGTACTTGAAGCGGCGCCAGGTGCGGGAGAAGCTCAGAACTTGCGCCCGTTGACCTGCGAGATCACGCCGGCCAGCCCCGCGCCGCCCGTGCAGAGGAGGATGGCCCCGATGACCGCGGCGACGACCAAGCCGATCTTCCACCACGAGTAGGGAAAAACACCAGTTATTGCACCTGTTTGCCCGTTGATGACCACCCGGTGCAGCGCCTCGCCGCGGCGGTAGGCGCCGATCCAGATGGGCAGCAGCAGGGGGCCCCCGCGCACCTCGTGGAACACCGTCGCGGTCGCCACTTGCGACGCACCCAGTTCGGCGCGCACCCGTTCGCGGTGTGCCATCCCCATGCCGGCCTCGCCCGCAGCCTGCGCCGCCGTGCGGGTGAGACTGCCGAGCTCGTAGGGGAGGGTGGCCTCGGCGAGCGGCGTGAGGTCGGCCGGCTCGAAGGGAGAGATCGCGTTCAGCTCGTGCCGCGAG
Source organism: uncultured Klebsiella sp. (assembly GCA_964359125.1). Classification (GTDB taxonomy): domain Bacteria; phylum Myxococcota_A; class UBA796; order UBA796; family SXON01; genus SXON01. The sequence goes on from CAYHRZ010000179.1 coordinate 9,294, forward strand.
AGCGTTGGCGACGAGGGCACCAGCACGCCCGACGCCGCCCAGTCGTCCTGCCCGGCGACCGGCCGCTTCCCCGAGCGCGTGCGGCCGGGGACGATCGCGGTGTAGTGCGTTTCCAGTCGCGCCGACCAGCTCCAGGCCGGCACCAGCACCGCCCGGATGTCGAGTCGTGCGTGGCGCAGGTCGGAAGGGTACCAGATGCTGGCGCTGGCTTTCTTCCGGAAGATGGCCCTGGCCTCGGTGTTGTCGACGCGG
>CAYHRZ010000180.1:0-9523 GCA_964359125.1 uncultured Klebsiella sp.
GCAGGACGGCGAGGATGCTGCGCTTGTAGAGCTGCCAGCGCTCGTAGCCGTCGCGACCAAGGGCCGCACTCACGGCAATCTGCCGACGCAAGTCGGGCGTTGTCCGCTCGGAAGCGTGAACTTTTCCGCCGCGCAGGGCGATCGGCAGCACCAGTCGCTCGGCGGACACCTCGGCGCCCTCGGCACCTAGGGCCACGTCGGCCAACGACACGAGCACGCCCCCCTGGCGTGGTTCGAGCGACCAGGCGCCCGCGCTGCCCCGTCGGTCCCCGTCGGTGAACCACAGGCGACCTTGGTTCACCGCCACCCACCAACCGGCGAGCCTCACCGTCTCCCCCTCACGCGGCCTCACGCTCGCCGCCGCGACGGCGCGCGCGTCGCGGAGGGCCGCCCTCGCCAGCGGCTCGGCGAGGTGGGCCAAGGCGAGCGAGAGCAGTACCGGGGGCAACGAGAGCAGCGCGAGGCGGCGCACCAGCACCCCCCGACCCACCCCCAGCGCCGCGAGCGCAACCAGTGCACCCTGCTCCCTGAGCCGCGCTACGGCGCCCGCCGCACCCGAGAGGGTGGCCACGCCGAGGGCCAGCGTGGCCGTGGCCCCCAGGGCGGCGAGGAGCATCGTCCCGAGCAGCACCCACCCCGGCGCGACCGAGGAAACGAGGAGCACCTGTCCGAGGCCACCCAGGGCGAGCAGCACCCACGCGAGAATGCCCGTCGACCCCGCGGCCGGCGCAGCCGCCCGTGACAACAATCGCCACAGGGGCATAACAACCATTGGAAATCAGGCTCCGAACCGGTTAGGCGGGCGCCCTTCCGGGAAGACCATGCAGTTCAACGTGGGCGACAAGGCGGTGTATCCGGCGCACGGCGTCGGCATTATCCGCGACGTCGTCACCAAAGAGATGGATGGTGAGAAGATCACCTTCTACGTCCTCAAAATCCTCGACAATGGCATGACCATCTCCGTCCCGATCGACAACGCGCGCAGCATCGGCATGCGGTCGGTGATCTCCTCGGAGCAGATCGACAAGGTGTACGAGATCCTGCACGACCGCGACGTCCCGACCGACAACCAGACCTGGAACCGTCGCTACCGCGACTACATGAGCAAGATCAAGACCGGCGACCCCCTCGAGGTGGCGAAGGTCCTTCGCGACCTCGCCTTGCTCAAGGCCGACAAGCCCCTCTCGTTCGGCGAACGCAAGATGTTCGACCAGGCGCGGAGCCTCCTCGTCCAGGAGATCAGCGTGGCGCGCGACCTCGACGAAAACCTCGTGGGCCAGGAGCTCGACGGGATCTTCAACGCGGCCAAGCCCGCATAGCTCCCAGCGGGGCGTCCCAGTGATTCGCGTCTACAACACGCTCACTCGCAAGCTCGAGCCGCTGGAACTGCGCCAGGCGGGCCGGGTGGGCATGTACGTCTGCGGCATGACGGTCTACGACTACTGCCACATCGGCCACGCGCGCGCGATGATGGCCTTCGACGTGGTCGTGCGCCACCTCCGGCACCGGGGATTGCAGGTCCAGTACGCCCGCAACCACACCGACGTCGACGACAAGATCATCAACCGCGCCCGCGAGAACGGCGACGCTCCGCTCGCGTTGAGTGCCCGGTTCATCGAGGCGTTGGACGCCGACCTCGACGCCCTGGGCATCCAGCGACCCGACCTCGCGCCCCAGGTGAGCCACCACATCCCCGAGGTCGTGGCCATGGTGCAGCGCCTGGTGGATCGCGGCCACGCCTACCTGGCCGACAACGGCGACGTGTACTTCGCCATCGAGAGTTTCTCCCGCTACGGCGCGCTCAGCGGCAAGAAGATCGACGACCTCCGCGCCGGCGAGCGCGTGGCGGTGGAGTCGGCCAAGCGGCACCCAGGCGACTTCGCCCTGTGGAAGTCCGCGACGGGCACGGAACTGGGCTGGGAGGCCCCGTTTGGACGCGGTCGCCCTGGCTGGCACATCGAGTGCTCCGCCATGGCCGCCAAGCACCTCGGGGACCAGTTCGACATCCACGGCGGCGGCATCGACCTGGTGTTCCCTCACCACGAGAACGAGATCGCCCAGTCCGAGTGCGCCAGCGGCCACGCGCCGTTCGCCCGCTACTGGATGCACAACGGGCACCTCACCCTGGACAACGAGAAGATGTCCAAGTCGCTGGGCAATATCCGGCGCATCCGCGACATCCTCACGGAGGTGCCGGCTGAGGCCCTCCGGCTCTTGTACGTCGACACCCACTACCGCTCACCGTTGCCCTTCTCCACCGAGAAGCTGGCGGACTCGCTCTCGGCGCTGGATCGAATCTACCTGGCCCGCGAGACGGTCGACGAGGCCGTGGCGGCGGCCAGCAGCCGCGACCTGCAGAGCCTCCCCGAGGCGGCCCGCGACGCGCACCGGCTCGCCTCCGGCTTCGCGGAGCGCTTCGACACCGCGATGGACGACGACTTCAACAGCGCGCAGGCGATCGGCCACTTCTTCGAGTTGGTCCGGGCCATCAACCGCTTCGGCAACGACAAGAAGGCACGGGCGCACGGCGCCACCGCCCTCCGGCCCGCCGTGGCCGCGTTCGACACGGTCGCCAGCGTGTTGGGACTGGCGACCGCGAGCCCCGCCGCCTACTTCGACGAGGCCAAGGTCAAGCGCCTGCGCGCACAAGGGCGAGAGGCCGCCGAGGTCGACGCGCTGGTCGCGGCCAGGACCGCCGCCCGCGACGCCAAGGACTGGACCCGTGCCGACGCCCTGCGGTCTGAGCTCGACGCGCTCGGCATCACCGTCATGGACGGCTCCGGCGGCTCCACCTGGCGGGTCCGGGTCGACTGACGTGCGCCTGCTGCTCGCGTCGCGCAACGCGCACAAGGTCGCTGAACTGCGCAGGATGGAGCCGGGCATCGACTGGGTGACGATGCCTGCCGACCTCGAGGATCCACCCGAGACGGGCGAGACCTTCGAGCACAACGCGCTCGAGAAGGCCGAGTTCGTGTCCCGGGCCACCGGCGCCTGGGTCTTGGCCGACGACTCGGGTCTCGAGGTGCGCGCGCTCGGCGGGCAACCCGGCGTGCGGAGCAAGCGCTACAGCCTCGAGGGAACCGACGAGGCGAACAACCAGCGCTTACTCGCCGCGATGCAGGGCGAGCAGGACCGATCCGCCCGTTACCGGTGCGTGCTCGCCCTGGTGGGCCCCGCCGGGAAGTTCACAGCCGAGGGCGCCTGCGAGGGCACCATCGGCGACGCCCCGAGGGGCAACGGCGGTTTCGGCTACGATCCCTTGTTTTGGCCCGGGGCCGTGCCGGGGCGCACCATGGCCCAGCTCTCGCCCGCGGAGAAGGACGCCGTGAGCCACCGCGGCGTGGCGATGCGCAAGCTCCCGGCGCTCTTGGCCCGGGCTGGACTCCGGTAGCACTGGGCTAGGGTCGGACCTCCACGACGACGTCGACGGCGTACTTCCCCGGCGCGACCGGGAAGGTGGCGGCCTTGAGCCCCCGCTCGACGTGCTCCACGAGCATCTCGTAGCCCTTCACCACCGCGACGCTCTCCGCCTTGCCGTCGGTGCCGACCACCACACGCGCCCCGACGTTCGACGTGGGTAGCTCGTAGCCTTCCGCCACCTGGGGCATGCCCTGGATGAACAGGGGCTGCATCGCCAGGGCGCTGAACTCCACCAAAACCACGCCCTCCGGGGGTGCCGGGGGCGCCACGTCGATCCGCGGCGCCCGGTCGGAGAGCACGGAGTTGGGCGGCGTGTGCTCCGGCGAGAAACTCGCCACCCGCTGCAGGGCCGAGCGCTGGTTGATGAAGCCCTGGTAGGTGCCCCCGGACGACGAGGCCAGCCGCTGGCCGTCGGTGGAGTAGCCACGGAACAGCAGTTGGCCCGCGGCGGGGTCCACCCACGCCTCTCCGGCCGCGCGCAGGTCCACCAACCCGCCGTTGGCACTCTCGTCGACCGCGCCGCCCAGCGCCACGGTGCCCCGCCCCTCGGAGAACACCTGGACGAGGCCGAAGCGCTCGGCGCCCGCGGTGTGCTTGAGGGTCCCGGCCCCGGCGGTACCCGTGCCGGTGGGCAACTGCAGCATCATCCCCAATTTTTTCTGCTCCCAGCCGCGGATCCAGTCCTTGTCGCTGGTGGAAAGCGGCAGGTCCAGCGGGCTGAAGAGGCGCATGAAGTACCCGCGGAACACCTCGATGAGCCGACCTTCCTCGAGCGTGTGCCGCTCCAGGCCGTCGAGGTCGAACTCCTTCACGCTGCCGTCGGGGGCGATGACGATCTCCACCTTCGCGGTCTTCGCGTAGTCTTCCCAGTCCTTGGCGATGATGTCGGCGATGGCCTGGGTCGACGACCCGATGGCGGTCAGGCCAAAGTCCAAGTACGAGAACGTGCAGGTCAACTCGGTGCTCTTCCCCAACGCCCGGGGCACGCAGGTAGTCTCGGCCACCATCTTGACCTCCGACAGCCGCGCCTCGTGGTTCTTTCGCGCCCAAGCCGAGGTGGACTCCCCGAAGCTGATGAGCGTGTCGAGGTAGTAGTGAACGGGCTCCGCCGGCGTCCAACGGAAACTGGGCACCGCGAACGCGGGCGAGGAGAACAAGAGGGTCGCGAGCAACATGGCCGGCACCTTAGCGCGAGCCCTCGCCGGCCGCGCCCCCTCCTAACGCTACATCAGGCTGCCGAACCCCAGCCGGAGCGAGGCCAGGGACGTGGGCTCGCCTGCGCCCGCGAAACACTTGGGGGCCGTGCCCTCGCAGGCTTCGGTGGTGCCCCGGTAGGCGTCGAGGGTGATGCGCAGCCACGTGCCCCCCTCGCCCTCCAGCGGCACCCCCACGGTCAGTCGCGCACCGGGGCCCTTGCTGCCGGGCGCCAACCAGGTGTAGGTGCCACCAAGCAGGAACCACACTTTCCCCGGCAGGGGGCGGGGCAAGTAAACGCCCACGCCGCCGCCCGGCCGGAACAGGGCGCTGGTGTACTGGTTGTCGTCGGCGCTCACCTGGTCCTCCGAACTGCCAAACGCGAACTGCACGGTGGGGGCCAGCGCGAGGTCGGCACTGGCGAAGATGGCCGCGTTGTAGATACCGAGTTCGAGTCCGAAGGAGCCGCCGAATTGCGGGGCGAGCGCCTCCTTGCCCTGCTCGCCCGCGAAGCCCGACGACTCGATGACGCCGCCGCCGAGTTCACCCGAGAACATCAACGTGACGGGCCGCTTCTTCTCGATCACCGCCCCCCCGCCGAAGGCCACCAGCCGCGGCTTCCCGCGCTCGTCGACCGCGCCGAGGAAGACCCGCGGGGGCGTCGTGAAGCGCCCGGCCATCGAGCGGGTACCCGCCGCCACGTCGGGCGGCACTTCCGCCGTGCCGGCCAGGACGGCCACCGCAGCGGCCGACAGCTCCTCAGGCGAGACGGGAACCGCGAGTCGAACCGTGTCGCTCGGGGCGGCGTCGAACTCCATCCGCTCGGCGATCGCGCCCGCGAGGAGCAGGTGGACGAAGTGGTGACCGGGCGCCAAGTCGACCTCGGCCAGCCCCGGCGACAGCGGCTCGCCGTCGACGACCACCACCGTGTCGGGAGGGAGGGGATCGATGGCCAGCCGGGCGCGCGGTAACAACGCCAACTCCTGCTGGAGCGCCACCACCTTGGCGAAGGACTGCCCGTCGGGGAACTCCTCGCGTACGAAGACGTGCTTCGGCTCGAGCGCCACGGCGTCGACCCAGGGACGAACCATGCTCTTGTTCGCCACGTTCACTCGGAACGGCACGGTGTCCTGGAGGCTGGTGAACAGGTTCTCGGGGTAGCCCCGGGTGATGCCCGCGCCGGTCCACAAGAGTGCCTCACGCAACGCGCCGCGCTCTTGGGCGTCGCGGATCACGCCCACCGGCTCCGCCCCCGCGGCGAGGGCCCGGGCAACGCCAGCCTCGGCATCGAAGTCGTTCCAGCGGGCGCGACCTTCCTTCAAGACCGACGCCAGCGCAGAGATCCGCTGCTCGTCCGCCGGGCCGAAGGGCTCGGGGGCGATGGCGACGTCGCCCCAGGCGCGGTGCTGCGCCGGACCAGTTTCCCGGTCCGACAACTTCCGCACGTCGTCGCCGGGCGGCGTCGGCGCCATCCACACCACCACGGCCGGCGGCGCCGCGGCGGGTGCAGCCAGCGCGGGGGCAAAACTCAGCAGCAGCGGCAACATCCGGGCGGGCTAACGCGCCCCGCTCCGCGGCGGGACGGGGCTCAGAGCGTCGTCCCGATACCGGCGGTGATCGCGAGCACCGGCGCCACCGGGACCGCCGCGCCGGTGGCCTGGTTGATGGACTCCCAGGAACGGCTGGGCCGGAAGAACCACTGCGCACCCGCGCGCCCGTCGACGTCGACGAAGGGGCGCACCCGGTTGCCGATCGGCTTCTTCAGCGGGATGGCGAAGTTCCACCCGAAATGGGCCGTGGTGATCAGTGCATAGGGCACGTTGGACCACCCAAGCCGCATCGCGATGCGCGGACCGAGGCCGATGCCCGCGTCGCGACCCAGCACCACGCCTCCGGTGAGGTAGAGCGTGCGGTTCACCGTCTCGCGGTGCAGCGCCACGGCCCAGTCCGGAGAGACCTCCTTACCCTCGTCGTCGACGAGATCCTCAGACGACGTGGCGCCCTCCATCGTGTCGCCCTCCTGCGGGTAGCCGGCGTCGTACTCGCCCGGGTCGTCGTCGTAGACGACGCCGTCTTCGGTGCCCGGGAGGATGTAGTTCTCGACGAAGTAGCGATCCGCCTCGTCGGGCGCGATGTTGAACCCCGCCTCGGCGCCCCAGCCGAGCATCAGCCGGTTGTAGTGGCCGCGGATCTCGAGCGTGAGTGGGATGACACCGGGCGTGGCCCCGATCTCGAAGCCATCAGTGGGATCGACCGAGAAGTCACCGCTGGCCGCCTGCGACGCCACGTCGCCCTCGTCGGGCGCGGTGTAGGCGGGCTGGGGCAGCGCGAGGTACTCCAACCCGCCCGCGACCTGCACCGCGAAGCGCACCGGGAACCCGTCGTCGCCGCCCTGGACCTTCTGGAGGGTGGCGGTGGGACGGTCGTAGCGCCAGAGGTACACCTTGTTGGGGTTCCCCTCCTTGGGGACGGCGATGTAGATCTCCGCCTTCTCGTGGATCTTGGCGTAGATCGACAAGTAGTTGAGGATGTCGCCCTCCAGCGACGGCGTGCACTCGTTGGGGTGGAGGAACAACTGCTCGATGAAGTCCAGGCCCATCTTCTTCCGCGCCACGTCGCGGACGAAGTAGCGCTTGTCCTCCAACTTGCTCACTTCCAACCGCTCAGAGAGGCCGTGGCCGCTGTCGGTGCGCTTGAGGTAAATGTCGGTGCGACCGAGGAGCACGTCGATCTGTCCCTCGTCGTCGGGCTGGGTGGCGATTCCGTTGAGGAACACCTCGTACATCCCGTCGAACTGGTCCTTGTCGAAGTCGTTGCCGTCCTGCTCGAAGTCGACCTTCAGCGTGGGGAAGGCCCCCTGCTGCATCATCTGCATGTACTGGCCGATGTTGGCGTTGAGGTCCTGGTCGGTGAGCTTGGACATCAACGACGGGTCCTGGACCGCGAGCATCGCCGCCAAGTAGTAGTAGTAGTTCACCGCCGAGAAGCCGATCTGCTCGTAGAAAGGAGGGATCACCTCGTTCTGGTTCTCGGCTGCGCGCCCGATCTGGGCGTACAACAAGAACAGCGGCTCGCGCAGGTCCACGCGATCCACGAACCACAACAACTCGACCATCTCTCGCAACTGCGCGGCCTTCAGTCCCCAGTCCGAAGGCGCCCAGGCGTTGTAGGGCACGCTCGACACTTCCGCCACCTCCGCCATCACCCGCTCGACGTTCTGCGAAGGCACGATCGCGGGCTGCATGGCGGGAACGACCGTCCGGTCTCGACTCTTGCGACCCTCCTGGTACAGGTCCACCTCGGGAAAGAACTGGGCGTCCGGCCGGGCGATGCGCGACTTGATGTTGCGCTGCACGCTCTGGTCCGTCCAGTCCGTGCTGGTGCCCTGCCACTTCAGCACGACCACGCGGGCCAACTTGTCTTTCCGTTTCCGTTCGGCCTCCTTCTCGGCAGCGGTCTGCTCCTTCTCCTTGTCTTCCTTCGAGGGCTTCTCCTCCTTGAAGGCGGCGTCGGCGCCCGGCAGGAGGGGCGTCGCCGCCGTGGGGGGCGCGACTCTTCCCGCGTCGTCGGCGGCCAGGGCACGCACGGGGGACAACAGGGCAAAACAGAGGGCCAGCAACCAGCGCATCGAGCTTGTCTCCGGGGCGGTCAGGTCCCGTGTATGACGTTGGCGCGCCGGGCGCCGCTCCCGCCGCCGGTCGACAAGCTCACTTACAGGAGGTGGTGGTCCCGGAAATCGTGCAGTTGTAGCTGCCGCCTCCGCGAACCGCCACGGAGGATCCCACCACGCCGCCCTTCGGGTAGAGCTTGCAACTCCCCGACGTGGGCACGTTGGCCACCGTGCCGACGCCACCGCGCACCGAGGCGCGCTCGCGGAAACCACCGTCGCAAGCTACCTCGACCGTGGTGGGGATCGTCCCGCCCCCGAAGGTGATGGTGACCGGCGCCGTGGGGCCCACCTTCGGCGCGGCCGGCGCGCTGCTGGTGGTCTTCGTGCCCGTGGACTTGGTCGTGGTCGTGGCCTTGGGCTTCGGGGCCGCCGCACCCGTGTCGCGGCGTGGAGCCGGCGCCGTCGTCGTGGTGGCGGGAGCCGTCGTCGCCACGGCCGGGGCCGGTTCGTCCTTGTTGAGCTGGTAGAAAACGATGCCTGCGGCGGCCAGGATCGCCATACACAGCATGAACATCGCCGCCGCGATGATCGCGAAGACGCGCGTGGACTGCATGCGCGACTCGACGCTCGAGCCCTGGGTCGGGACCTGCCCCGACACGTTGAACGGCGTGCCGCCGTAGCCGCCACCGCCGCTGGTGGGACCCACGACGCCGCCTCCGCCTCCGGGGCCGATGCCTGCGGGTGCCCCGACGCCGATCCCCGACGGGGCAGGCGGCACGAAGCCCCCCTGCGCCGGGCCCGCCATCGACGCCATCGGCGGGGGCGCCATCGGCGAGGGGCCCGTCGACGGGGCAAAGGCACCGGAAGCCGGGGCGGAGGGCATGGGCGCCTTGGCCCGCTCGGCCTTCGGCGCCGGGATGGCGAAGAACGCGGTAGCCGAAGGATCCCCTGCCGCCTCCTGCTCGTCCTCCGAGGCCAGGGGTACCATCTGCAACATCCCCGTCTCGTCGGGGCTCCGGGCGCCCACCGCCTTCTTCTGTGTCGGCCTCGCCCCGCCCGGGGCCGGGGCCGCCGGGCCGCGCCCGCCGCGGACACCGGGGGGCAACGCGTCGTCGGGAGGGAGGGGGGCGTTCCGCGCGGCCGAGGCCGTGCGCGGGACGATCTTGGGCGCCGCCGCGCGGACAGGGGGCGGCGAAGGATCAGCGGCCGGCACCGGCGGCGCGACGCTGCGAGGCGGGGCGCCCGTGGCCAGCGGCGCGCGGCGCACCGGGACGGGGGCTCGGGGCAACGACGGGTCGG
>CAYHRZ010000181.1:0-3346 GCA_964359125.1 uncultured Klebsiella sp.
GGTGCATGATGTCGCGGCTGACGCCGGAGATCTTGGTATCCATCTGGAACGCGGTGATGCCGGCGGCGGTGCCGGTCACCTTGAAGTCCATGTCGCCGAGGTGGTCCTCGTCGCCGAGGATGTCGCTCAGGACGGCGAACTCCTCGCCTTCCTTGATGAGGCCCATGGCGATGCCCGCCACCGGCGCCTTCACCGGCACGCCCGCGTCGAGCAGCGCCAGCGTGCCCGCGCACACCGTGCCCATCGACGAGGAGCCGTTGCTCTCGCGCACGTCGGCCGAGCAGCGGATCACGTAGGGGAAGGTGTCGGAGCCCGGCAGGATGTTCTGGATGGCGCGGTGGGCCAGGGCGCCGTGGCCGATCTCGCGGCGCTTCGGACCGCGCATCGGGTAGGACTCGCCGGTGCAGAAGGGGGGGAAGTTGTACTGCAGCATGAACCGCCGCAGCATGGTGGTGACGCCGGCGTAGTCGAGGCGCTGGCCGGCGGCGTCGACGCCGAGGGCAATCGTCGCGAACACCTGCGTCTCACCGCGGGTGAACACGGCCGAGCCGTGGGCCCGGGGGGAGATGCCAACCTCGGTCCAGATGGGCCGGATCTCGTCGGTGGCGCGGCCGTCGATGCGCACGCTCTCGGCGATCACCATGCCGCGCATCTCGGTCTTCAGGATCTTCTCGCAGACGTCGTTGCTGGCGGCCTCGGCGGCGGCCTTGGCCGCGGCGTCGTCGATGCCCGCGCTCGCGGCGGTGGCGGCGGCGAGCTTGGCGGCGGCGACCATGTCGCGACGCTCGTGCTTCTTGCCCACGCGCAGCGCGGCGCGGATGCCGTCGGTGGCGGCGGCCTTCACCTTGGCCACCAGCGCCTCGTCGGGCGCCGGGGCGGGGGGCGCGGCGCGCTTGGGAGCGCCGCCGGCCTTCTCGCGGAGCTGGTCGATCGCGGCGCAGATCTCCTTGATCGCGGCGTGACCGAGGTCCATGGCGTCCATCATCAGCGCCTCGGACACCTCCTTGCCGCCGCCCTCGACCATGCACACCGCGTCGGCGGTGCCGGCCACGATGATGTTGAGCTCGGCCTCGTCGATCTGGGCGCGAGTGGGGTTGACCAGCAACTGGCCGCCGTGGCTCACCACGCGCACGCCGGCGCAGGGCTGCTTCATCGGCGCGTCGGAGAGGTGCGCCGCGGCGGAGCCGCCGCAGATGGCGAGCACGTCGGTGTCGCAGTCGGTGTCGAAGGAGATCACCGTGGCGATGATCTGGGTCTCGTAGCGCCAGGTCTTGGGGAAGAGCGGGCGGATGGGACGGTCGATGAGGCGCGACGCGAGGGTTTCACGCTCGTTCTGGCGCCCCTCGCGCTTGAGGAAGCCGCCGGGGATGCGGCCGTAGCCACCCACGCGGTCCATGTACTCGCAGGAGAGGGGGAGGAAGTCGAAGCGGGCGGGGGTGGTGCCGGCCACGCAGGTGACGAGCACCGCGCTGTCGGCCTGGCGGACGGTGACCGAGCCGGAGGCCTGCTTGGCGTACTTGCCGGTCTCGATGGTGAGCGGGCGGCCGCCCACGTTGACGGTAACGGATTGGATATTCATGTTGAGTGCCTTTGAAGCCCATGCTGGGCGTGGCCGGGGCACACGTGTGGCCCGGCGGTTGTTGAAAGCACTCCAAGGCGGCGCCGCGACCGTGAGGACCGTGGGCCTGCTCGGAATGAGCGTTGCCCCGGAAGATTCCGGAGGCGCTCAGCCCGCGAAGACCCGCGGAGGCGGGTTCGACTGGAGTACGGGGGGTAAAAAGAACGGGGGGAGGCGGCGCTTCCCGAGGGCGGCGCCGCCCGGGGGAGACTAGCGGAGCCCGAGCTTCGCCACCAGCGCGGCGTGCCGCGAGGGGCTCTCGTTGCGGAGGTACTTCAAGAGGCGGCGGCGCTGGCCGACGGCCTTGAGCAAGCCACGGCGACCGTGGTGGTCCTTCTTGTGGATCTTGAAGTGCTCGGTGAGCTCGTTGATCTTCGTGGTGAGCAGCGCCACCTGGACTTCGGCGCTGCCCGTGTCGGTGTCGTGGGTGCGGAAGTTGGCGACGATCTCGGGCTTCTTCTTGTGGTGCAGGGCCATGGAACTACCTTTTTCCTCGCACCGCCGCCGCCCGGTTTTGGCCACGGTCGTTGCGCTCGGGATTGAGCGGGGCGACGTGCCGGTGCGAGGCAGGAATCGAGGGGGCGGCAGATATCCACGAACACCGCGGGAGTCAAGGTGGGGAGGGTGCCCCGGGGGTTCCTACTCCACCACCACCCCCGCGAACTGCAAGGCCCCGCTGGTCATCGCGCTGAGCGCGAGGTTCACGCCGTCGTAGGTGTCGGGGTCGGCGTTCACCAGCCCCGCCACGCCCACCGCGTAGGGGCCGGGCTCGCGGAAGGCCGAGGCGGGCACCTCCACGTCGAGGCTCCCGGCGCTGTGCGTGAGGCGGTACAGCTCGGTGATGTCGGTGGGCAGGGAATCGTAGGTGGTCTCGCCATCGGCGAGGCGCACCACGGTCACCATCACGTTGTCGTAGTCCTGGCCCTCCAGGCTGATCGACAGCGGGCTGTCGACGCGCAGGGTGTCGGGCACGTCGAGGGTGGGGGGCGAGGGGCTCCAGAGCGACAGGCTGTGGTCGCCGGCGCGCTGGATCTCGAGGCTCACGTCGGACTCCGAGGCCCAGGGCAAGCCCTGCTCGGAGTTGCTCGCGAAACTGCCCTCGCCGTCCGCGGGCAGTTCGTAGGGCTCGCCGTCGATGTGCAGCACGACCTCGGCGTCGCCGACCGGGCTCTCTTCGACCTGGTCCAGGGAGCTGGCCTCCGCGAGCATCGCCTGGGCCGAGCTACCCTCCGCCCACGCGGAGTCGCCGAGGTCCATGCCGTCGGGCAAGGGCTCCACCCCGATGTACCAGGCCTGCACCACCATCGGGTTGGTGAGGTTGTCGAGGGTGCCGGCGAGGGTGAGCAGGTCGGCGCAGCCGAGCAGGAGCAGGAGCATGGGCGATCCGGGAGTCGATCCCGGATCGGATCGGCGGGGCCGGATGGTGAGGGGGATCGACATGGTGTGCGGGCGAAACACGTGCTGCCCCCTCCCGGCTTCGCCACCCTCCCCCGCAAGCGGTGGTGGGCGAGGGGCGTGGCCCCGTCGTGCTTCACTCCCCGTCGACGAGATCCGGGCGCAGGGCGCGGGTGCGCGCGTCGGCCTGATCGCGGCGCCAGCGGTCCACCTTGCCGTGGTCGCCCCCCACGAGGACCTCGGGGACGGGCCACCCCCGGTACTCCCGGGGGCGGGTGTAGTGCGGGTACTCCAGCCGCCCCGCGGCGAAACTCTCGTCGCGGGCGGAGTCGG
>CAYHRZ010000181.1:3356-9511 GCA_964359125.1 uncultured Klebsiella sp.
ACCACCGCGTCGACCACCGCCACCGCCGCGATCTCGCCCCCGGTGAGCACGAAGTCGCCGATGGAGAGCGCCTCGTCGACCAGGTGCTCGCGCACGCGGGCATCCACCCCCTCGTAGTGGCCGCAGACGATGACCAGGTGGGGCAGGCTGGCCAGTCGTGTCGCGACGGCATGGGTGAACTTCTGGCCGCTCGCTTCCATCAGCACGACGTGGCTCTCACGCCGCCTGACGGCCGCGATCGCCGCGTCGATCACGTCGACCCGCATCACCATGCCGCTGCCGCCCCCGTAGGGGCTGTCGTCGACGGTGCGGTGGCGGCCCAGCCCGTGCTCGCGGATGTCGTGGACACCGAGCGACCAGGTGCCTGCCGACAGCGCCCGCCCGAGGATGGAGTGGCTCAGCGCCGGGGTGACGATCTCCGGGAACAGCGTCAGCACGCTGACGTGCATCAGTCCCCGACCAGGGCGCCGCCCGCGACGACGATCACCCCGCGCTCGTGGTCCACCTCGATCACGTTCTCGGGCGTGGCCAGCACGAAGGCCTCGCCGTGGTCGGTGTCGATCACCCACACGTCGCGCTCGCCGGCCACGACGTCGCGCAGCGTGCCGAGGACGGTGCCCTCGGGGTCTTCCACGGTGAGCCCCACCAGGTCCGCCACGTAGAACTCGCCCGCGGCCACCGGGGGGAGGCTGTCGCGATCCACCAGCACGGTGGCGCCCACGAGCGCCGAGGCGGTGTCGAAGTCGTCGACCCCTTCCACCCGGGCGATGATGCGCTTGCCGGCGCCCGGGCGCACGCTCACCGTGGCCACGCGCTCGGTGCCGTCGGGCGCGCGCAGGTACACCTCGCGGGCCGCCCCGAGCACCGAGTCTTCCCGGTTGTGCAGGTGCAGGCGCAATTCCCCGCGGAAGCCAAAGACTCCGACCACCGCTCCGAGTTCGATGCGGTCGGCCACGGGCCCTGCCTACTCGGCGGTTTCGTCGTCGGAGGTGGACTCCGCCGCGTGGCTGGCCGCGCCGTTGCTCGGCTCGATGAGCTCCAGGACCGCCCGGCGCTGGCCCGAGGCGGCGCTGAGCACGGTCCGCAGCGAGCGGAGGGTCTCGCCGTCGGGACCGTGGATACGTTCGATATCGGCGGGATCCACGGTGAGCTCGACGAGCAAGCTCGCCTCGCCCTCCACCGTGTTGATCGACACGCCGCCCGGCACCGTGACGATGCCCGAGACGAGGTGCTTGACGAGCTCGGTCATTCCGAGGCCGCCGGCGCCGCGCCGACGCGGGCCTTCTTGATGAGCGCGGCAACGGTGTCGGAGGGCTGGGCGCCCTTCTCGATCCAGTAGTCGACGCGGGCGAGGTCGATGTTGATCACGGGAGGCTCGACCATCGGGTTGTAGTGCCCGATGTACTCGATGCAGCGCCCGTTGCGGGGGGACCGCTTGTCGGCCACCGCGACGCGGTAGGAGGGCTTCTTCTTAGCGCCGGTGCGGGCGAGGCGAATACGAACCATTGCGAACCTAGGGGTAGGGAGCCCGGCGGCTATCCGAGCAGGGGCGGGGCGTCAACCGACGTCTTCGCGCGCTACCTTGGCCACGGTGGACATCCTCCTCACCCACGCCTACTTCCTCGCGCGGGACCCGCACGAGCAGGAGCTCATGCGGCCCTTCCCGCCGCTAGGCCTGCAGTACCTCGTGGCCTACCTCCGCCGCGAGGGCGTGTCGGCGGAGATGCTCGACCACACCTTTGTCGACGGACCGGAGGGGTTCGGCGCCGCGCTCGACGAACTGTCGCCCCGGGTGGTGGGTTTCTACGGTCACACCATCACCCGACCCACCACCGCCGGGATGGTGGCGGCCGCCAAGGCGCGGGGGTGTCTCGTCGTCGCCGGCGGGCCAGACCCGGTGCAGTACCTGCACGAGTACTTCGCGATGGGGGTCGACGTCGTGGTGGTGGGCGAGGGGGAGGTGACCCTGCACGCGGTGGTGGAATCCGCCCGAGCGCACCGGTGGACACTGGATCCCTTGGCCCTCGACCGTATCGATGGGATCGCCTTCTGTCGCGACGGTGTGGTGGTTCGCACCCGTCCCCGCCCGCTGCTACGGCCCCTCGACACGTTGCCCTGGCCGCACCGCGAGCGCCGGGATCTCGAGGCGTACTTCGCCGCGTGGAGGGCGCGGCACGGCGAGACGGCGCTCTCGCTCACCACCTCGCGCGGCTGTCCCTTCCACTGCACGTGGTGCAGCAAGCAGGTGTACGGCGACACCTTCCGTCGTCGCGACGTGGACGCGGTCATCGACGAGATGCTGGCGTTGTGTCGGGAATACCATCCGGACCAGCTCTGGTTCGTCGACGACATGTTCACCCTGAACCGCAAGTGGGTGGAGCGGTTCTGCGCGAGGGTCGTCGAGCGGCGCGCGCAGGTGCCCTTCTACGTCATCGGCCGCGCGGAGACGCTCGACCCGCCCCTGTGTCGGGCCCTGAAAGAAGCAGGTTGTTACCGGGTGTACGTGTCGGCCGAGAGCGGTGCGGACCACGTGCTCGAGGCGATGGTGAAGGGCACGACGGTGGCGGAGATCCACGCCGCCGCGGAGAACCTGCGCGCCGCGGGGATCGAGATGGGCGCGTTCGTCATGCTCGGCTACCCGGGCGAGTCCAAACGTGATATTATCGCGACAGTCGACATGCTCCGTCGGCTGGACCCGGCGGTCGCGCTGGTCAGCGTCGCCCACCCCATGAAGGGCACCGCCTTCTACGACGCGGTGGCGGACCGGGTGCACGGCGAGCACGGCGGGCGCTTGTTGTTCGACATGCCCTGCCGCCCGCGGGTGTACGCGGCGGCGCAGCGGCTGATCTGGGCCGACCGGCGGCGTCGACGAGAACCGGGGCTCGCGGCCGAGGCACGCTACGCGCTGTGGAAGGGGCTTTTCGCGGTGTCCTGAGTCTAGGGGACCGGGCGGGATAGGCGGTGCGTCATGCCGACCTTCGAGGAGGGCACGACCCTCGACCGATTCCTGATGGAGACGATGCGCGCCACCCCGGGCGCCACCGGGCAGTTCGTCAACCTGCTCAAGCAGGTGGCCCTGGCCGGGAAGTTGTGCTCGGCGCGGGTCCAGCGCGCCGGCTTGGCGGGGATGCTCGGGGAAACGGGCACCACCAACATCCAGGGCGAGTTCGTCCAGAAGCTCGACGTGTACGCCAACGAGACCTTCAAGCGGGCGCTGGAGCACGCGGGCGTGGTGTGCCTGGTGGTGTCGGAGGAGGAGGACCTCCCGATCACCGTCCCGGAGCCCTTCGCCGTGGGCGACTACATCTTCGCGATGGACCCGCTGGATGGCTCCTCCAACATCGACACCAACGCCTCGATCGGCACCATCTTCGGCATCTACGAACGCCGCTCCACCGGTCGCGACGGCACTCTCGACGACGTTTTACGGCCCGGTAAGGAGGTGGTCGCGACGGGCTACGTGATCTACGGCGCGGGGACGATGCTGGTTTTGTCCACTGGGGACGGTGTTTTTGGCTTCACGCTGGATCCCTCGGTGGGCGAGTTCTTCCTGTCGCACCGTCGCATCACGCTCAAGCCGCGGGCGAAGAGCTACAGCTGCAACGAGGCCTACGCCGCCCAGTGGGATCCTCGCCTCCAGCGGTGGTTGCAGCGCATCAAGGAGCCCTCGCTGGGCTGGTCCGCTCGCTACATCGGCTCGCTGGTGGGCGACTTCCACCGCAACCTCGTGAAGGGCGGGGTGTTCCTCTACCCGCCGACGGTGAAGACCCCCAACGGGAAACTACGGATGTTGTACGAGGCGATCCCGCTGTCGTTCCTGGCGGAGGCGGCGGGCGGCGCCAGCATCGACGGCACCACCCGCATCCTCGACAAGGTCCCCACCGACATCCACGAGCGCACGCCGTTGTTCATCGGCAACCGCGAGAACGTCGAGGAGATCGCCGGGGTCCTCGCGGGATGAGTGCGCCCTCGCGTGCGTTCGTCACCGGGCCCCTGTCGCTGGAGGGCGAGCGGTGGGCCTTGGAGTCGTCCAGCACGCTGGAGCAGGTCGCTGTCCCCGGCGAAACCGTGCTCCTGTGCAAGGAACGGTGGCGGCTCGACGGGCGCCTGTCCCTGGTCCGCAAGCACCTCCCCGGCGTGGGCGGGCCGCCCGTGGTGCTGGTCCACGGCTTCGCCCAGAACCGCTACACCTGGCACCACTCCATCCGCTCGATGAGCGCCTGGTTGGCTGGCCAGGGCTTCGACGTGTTCAACCTCGAACTGCGGGGCCACGGCAACTCCCGCCCGGGTCACGGGCCGGAGAGCTTCGCGGACTACGTGAGCGATGCCGAGGCCGTGGCCGACGCCCTACCCCAACGGGCGTTCTGGGTGGGGCACTCCCTCGGCGGCGCAGTCGGCTACGCCGTGGCCACCCGCGCGCCCGTCCGCGGGGTGGTCGGCATCGGCGCCCTCTACAAGTTCGGGCAGGCCAACCGGTTCTTGCATTGGTTGTGCAAGTTGTCGACGGTCACCCGTGGAAAGCGCCTGCTGGGGAACGTCTCGGTACGCACGCGCCTGGCGGGGCAGGTGCTGGGCCGCCTCTACAACATCACCGACGTGGCCGGCTACGCCTTCCCCGTCAGCGGCTGGGCGCCGGGGAGTGTCGAGCCTGAACTGTTGGCGGAACGCCTGGAGCGCGGGTTCGACTGGACCAGCGGCAACGTCTGGCTCGACATGGCGCGGTGGTCGGCCAGCGACCGCTTCGACTTCGGGGACGACTGGCGGCGCACTGACGTGCCGCTGCTGGTGATCTCGGGCGACCTCGACCACCTCATGCCCCCCGCCGACGCGCGGGCGGCGTTCGACGAGTCGGGAAGTCGCGACAAGACGTTGCTCGAGCTGGAGCCGTGGACGACGGGTCGACACTGGGGACACCTCGATCTCGTGTCGGGACGATTCGCGCCGGAGCACCTCTGGACGCCGCTCCGCGCCTGGCTGGCGGAGCGCTAGGTGTCGAACCGGGGGAGCGTCCACGGTTGCCCGTTGATCGAGCGCATCGGCGAGGGCGGCATCGCCGACGTCTTCCGGTCCACCTGGGAGGGGCGCGAGGTCGCGCTGAAGGTGTTGCGGGAGCCCGATCGGCCCGCCATGCGCAAGCGTTTCATCCGCGAGGGACGCCTGTTGCAGCGGCTCAGCCACCCGGGGCTGGTCCGCTGCCTGCACGTCTTCGAGGGCCTGCAGCCGGTGCTGGTGCTGGAGTTGCTCAAGGGCGAACCACTCGACGACCGCATCGCGCGGCAGCCACTGCGGGGCGAGGAGGCGGTGCACCTGGCCCAGGCCGTGCTCCGCGTCCTGCAGTTCTTGCACGAGCACGGGATCGTCCACCGCGACGTGAAGGCATCCAACATCTACATGGCCGACGACAACCGGGTCGTCCTCATGGACCTGGGGCTGGCGATCGACCCCGCGGATCCCCTCACCACCACCCTCGGCGACGTGCTCGGGACCTACGCCTACATGGCGCCGGAGCAGATCGCCGGGGCCGAGAGCGACCACCGCACCGACCTCTACTCCATGGGCATCACGCTCTACGAGGCGGTGTGCGGCACGCGCCCGTTTGCGGCCCGCGGCGCGTCGGGGTGGCTGAGCGCCCACCGCTCCGGCGGGGCCACGCCGCTGAGCGAGGTGGTACCGTCGATCCCGGTACGGTTTGCCTCGCTGGTGGATCGCCTCATGGCGCGCGACCCCGCCGGTCGGCCCGCGTCGGCGGCGGTGGCGCTGGCCATGCTTACCGGCGCGGTGGGGGTTCGACAGGAGCTGTGTCGGCCCTCGTTGGTGGGTCGAGGCGCGGCGATGGGCGCCCTGGAGGCGGTGATCGACGGTGGCGGCACGTTGGTGGTCACCGGACCCTTCGGCTCGGGTTTCGGGGCGCTGGCCCGGCACCTGCGCGCCCAGGCCCGGGAACGTGGCGTGGACACCGTCACGGTCCGTGGCCGCTCGCGGATGGGCTCCGCCGCGTTGCTGGCCGCGGTGGCCACCGAGCTGGGACGCTTCGGGGCCAGCGTGACGCCCACCGCCGAGGGGGTGGCGCGGGAGGTGAACCTGCTCTCGGCCGAGGCCCAGATGGTGGTGGTAGCGGAAGACGTCGACGCGCTCCCACCCTAGGCGGTGGCGGC
>CAYHRZ010000182.1:0-7143 GCA_964359125.1 uncultured Klebsiella sp.
GATTGTGCCGCGCTCAATTTCCCAGACCACGGTCGCAAAGCGTTCGATAAAGTAGCGGTCGTGGACGACGGCCAGAACCGTGCCCTCGAACGCGGCCAGAGCTTGCTCGAAGCGCGCGCGCGAGGGGATGTCGAGATGATTGATCGGCTCGTCGAGCAGTAAGAAATTACAGCCGCGCGCCACCAGACTCGCCAGAGATAGCCGGGCGCGCTCGCCAAACGAGAGAGAACCGACCGGCACAAAGACGTCGTCGCCCGAGAAGATCACCGGGTGCATGGAGCCCAGCGACACGCCCTCCAAGACCCGCGTCGTCGCGACCCGTCCCATCGGCTCCCGCAACAGGAAGAACGACCGGAACACCGAGTGGTCGGCGGACAGGACGGCGAGCGGACGGGTGGGGAAGAGCGTGGCCAGGAGGGCGCGTGCGGTACGGTCGAAGTCGCCGCCCGGCTGCCCGCTGGCGTCGTCGACGAAGAGGAACCCGCCGTAGCTGAGGTAGCGAACGAGTTGCTCCCGCGCCGCCGCCGACAGCGCCGGCAACGCCCCGTCGCCCACCAGCACCGCGAAGGGGTGGGCAAACAACGCCGGGTCGTCGGGCGCCACCGCCACCGACCGCGGGTTGGCCTCGACGGATGTGGTCTGGATCAGCTCGAGCAGCAGGCGAGCCCAGGCGTTCGGGCGGGACACCGTCCCGCTGCCGAGTTGGATCTCGGCCACGTCGAGTTGCGAGGCCTCGCCGAGGGCCCAGGCCGACCGGGTCGCCAAGAGCGGGAGGGCAGCGAGCAACTGTCGACGACTGGTCAAGCGGCCTCCTCGGTGGGCTGCCGTGCCGCCAAGAGCGCCGCGGCCACGAGCAACGACGCGGCGGCCACCACCGCCCAGGGGTCCAGGGGCACCCGGCGGCGCGTGCGGTCCGGGTCGATCCTCGCCGTCACCTCGCCCAGCGGCTCGTCCGGCCGCACGTCCGACTCGGCGAGGGGCGTGTTCACCGCGATCTCCGCGTAGCTCGGTTCTCCCGGCCGACGGGCCACGTAGGCGCCCGGCTGCCGGGGCACGAAGACCATCGCGCCCGGGCCGCGGCTGGCCTCCACGCGACCGCCGTCGGGGCCGGTGAGCTCGAGCTCCTGCCCAGGCGGCACGGGCACCAGCACCGGTTGGCCAACGGTGCCCTCGAGGCGGGCGGCCGCGCCGCCCAACTCTGCGCCCAGCCAGGCGACGAGGCGCTGCCAGGAGGGCGCGTAGATGGCCTGCAGGGGGAAGTTGCTCCAGCCCAGGTCCACCGTCGAGGTCCAGAGGTACACCCGCCCCTCCCCGATGCGGCGCTCCACCAGCGCCGGTACGCCGCTCTGGTAGCGCAACAGCGTACGCACGTCGCCTGACTCGGCGTAGGGCTCCACGGAGAACACCCGCCGACTGCGGACACGCGCGAAGCCCTCGCGGCCGGCACCGAGGAACGGCTCGAACAACTCCAGCCCCGCCTCGGGCGCCTCCAGCGCCACGCCCTCGCCGGCGTCGAGTGCCACGAGGTCGCGCACCCGACCCAGCCGGGCCGGGAGCAGCGAGCCCAGGACGGCGTTCCAGACGTCGGCGCTGACGTTGTCGCCCACCGAGAGCACCAGCGCACCGCCCCCGCGCACGAAGTCGACCAGGGCCGGCGCGAAGGGCGCGGGGTCCCCCACGTTGGCCAGCACCGCGACCTGCCACTTGCCCTCCGCCAGGCGCGACACGCCCCCCGGCGCCACGACGTCGATGCCCGCGCCGCTCCCCGAGAACGGCGCCAGGGCCCGCTCGAGGAAGTACACCTCGCTCTTCGTCGGCGTGCTGCCCGGGTCGCCGTCGACCACCAGCACCCGGGACTTGCCCACCCGGGGCAGGTGGAAGTAGCGGCCGTCGTCGAGGGGCAGCGCCGGGTCGGTCAGCGCCACCGAGGCCACGCCCCCCTCCGCCTGCCGGGGGACGGTCACGCTCACCGTCGTCTCCCCGGGGCCCTCGCTGGTGGCCTCCGGCGCGGCCACGAAAACCGTCATCTGGGCGCCGTCCGGCAAGCGGACCGTCGCAGGGACCTCCACGGCCTCCCCGAAGTTCAGCACGGTCAACGCCACCGTCCCGCCCTCCAGGCCGTCACCGTACTGCGCGCTGGCCACCACCACGTTGGCGGGCGACGAGGCGGCCACCGTGCGGGGGAGGATCGCCGCGCCGGTTTCTACCAGCCGCAAGAGGGCGTGGCTGGCGCTGGCGAGAGTGCCCGGCCCGCTGTTGTCGCTCACGACGACCACCTCCCCCGGCTCCCCCGCCAAGAGCGTGCGCACCAGGGCCAGCGCACCGTCGATGTCGGTGCCTGACGATCCCTGGGGCGTCGCCGCGACCAGCGTCGCCACCATGTCGTGGTCGGTCGTCCAGCCGGACAGGGTCTCCGACGGCGTGCCGGCGGTGACGAGGGCCACGGAGACCCCGTCGCCCAGGCTGCGGACGAGTTCCCCGGCGAGGCGCTGTCCCCGGGCGTAGGCCGGTTCGCCGTCGACGCGCTGGTCCATCGACAACGACGTGTCGAGCACGACCACCACCCGCCCACTGCCCCCCACCACCGACCGGGTCTCGGGCAGGCGCAGCTCCGGGCGGGCCACGGCGAGGAGCAGGGCGAGCAGGCCCAGCAGGCGGAGGAGCAGCACCAGCAGGTCGTGGAGCCGACGCCGACTTTCCCGGCGAACCCGGAGCCGGTCGAGGAGCAACATCGCGCCGAAGGGCACCCGCGCGGTGGGCGAGCGACGCACCAGGTGGGCGATCACCGGGCCGGCGAGCACGAGGCCCGCCAGCAGGGTGAGGGGTGCGAGCAGGGTTAGCGACAACCGGTCACCCGAAGCGTCCCTCGCGGCCGCGCAGGAAGTCGCCGATCACCGCCACGAGTTCGGCGCGGGCCTCCACCACCTGGTGCACACCACGCCGGGCGCGCACCGCGTCGCGGACTTCGAGGGTGAAGCGCTCCGCCTCGGCACGGACGCTGTCCCGCATCGCGGCGGGATCCAGCACCTGGTCGGCCCCACCCTCCGGCGAGTACAACTTCAGCGGCTGGGGGAAGTCCAGCTCGAACTCCCGGCGGTCGAAGAGCTGAATGGCTCGAAGATCCACCCGCCTACGCGCCAGGGCGTCGAGGGCGGGCACCCACGAGGCGGGCGACTCCATGAAGTCGCCGACGACGACCAGCAGGCTCCGGTCATGCGCCCGGGCGCCCACGGCCGCGAAGGCGTCGGCCAGGCTGGCCCGCCCGGCCGGGCGAACGGCCGCGAGGGTCGACAACACCCGCGCCAACTGGGCACGACCGCGGCGGGGCCGCAAGACGGTGCCGCCCTCGCCGGCGGTGACGTGCAAGCCGACGGGCTCGTTCTCGAGGAACAACAGGTACGCGATGGTCGCGATGATGGCAATGCTCGTGTCCCACTTCTCGGGGGTGCTGCCGAGGTCGGCGGACGCGTCGAGCACCAGCGTCGCGCGCATCTCCGTCTCGGCGCGGTAGCGACGGACGACCAGGCGGTCGCGACGCGCCAACACCCGCCAGTCCAAGTCCCGCAGGCTGTCGCCCGGCGTGTAGGGCTTGTAGTCCGCGAACTCGACCGCTTGCCCCACCCGGACGCTCCGGCGAAGGCCGGCGCCGAGGCCGGCCACCACCTGCCGGGCACGCAGGTGGAGCGCCGCCACCCTCGTGACGACGTCCTCCCGCCACGGCACGGCCGCGGTCAACCCCTAGCTCCTGGGCATGGTCGCAACGACTTGACGCACGATCTCCGAGGTCCGGAGGCCCTCGGCCTCGGCCGCGAAGCTCGGCACGATGCGGTGTTGAAGCACACTGGCGGCCACGGCGCGCACGTCGTCGATGGTGGCGTTGGGGCGACCGTGGAGCGCCGATCGGACCCGCGCGCCCAGCAGCAGGAACTGGCTCGCTCGGGGACCCGCGCCCCACTGCACGTACCGCTTCACCACGTCGGGGGCGCCGGGACCCGGACGGGTGGCGCGGGCCAGGGCCACCGCGAACCGCGGCACGTCGTCGTGGTCGAGGTGGTTGCGCACCAGGGCTTGCAGCCTCAGCAAGGTTTCGCGGTCGATCACCGCCTCGGGCTCCGGGCCCAGGTCGCCGGTCGTCCGCTCCACGATCTCGACCTCCTCGGCCTCGGAGGGGTAGTCGACCTCGATGCTGAACATGAACCGGTCCAACTGCGCCTCGGGCAGGGGGTAGGTGCCTTCCTGCTCGATGGGGTTCTGGGTGGCGAACACCTGGAAGGGCGCGTCGAGCCGGTAGGTCTGGCGACCCACGGTGACCTGCCGCTCCTGCATGGCCTGCAACAGCGCGGCCTGCGTGCGCGGCGGGGTGCGGTTGATCTCGTCCGCGAGCAGCAAGTTCGTGAAGACAGGACCGGGCACGAACCGCAGGGCCCGGTGCCCGGTCGCGCGGTCCTCGTCGAGCATCTCGGAGCCGGTGACGTCGGCGGGCATCAGGTCCGGGGTGAACTGGATGCGCCCCGAGGAGAGGCCCAGGGCCTGGGCGGTCGACTGGACCAGGAGGGTCTTGGCGAGGCCGGGGACGCCGATGAACAGGCAGTGTCCACCGGCGAACAGCGCCACCAGCATGCGCTCCACCACGTCTTTTTGGCCCACGATGCGGCGGGCGATCTGCGCCTCCACGTCGGCGCGCACGCGGGCCAGGCGGTCGTAGAGGGCGAGGTCGTCGGGGGAAACGTCGGCAGCAGAGGGCATCGGTGTCTCAGCGGGGTGGGGGACTATCGCGACGGCGCGGCGGCTTCGGCGCTCTGGAGGATGCGCTGGTAGCGCGCGTGGCGCTCCGCCCGGGATGGGTTGCCGGTGGCGGCGAACAGGTCGGCCAGCGCGCCCTGGGTCTCGGGATCGAAGGGGTCCACGTCGGCCGCCGCCCGGTAGTGGACGAGCGCGCCGGTGACGTTGCCCTGGGCGAGCAACAACTTCGCCAGGGCGGCCCGGGTGACCGCGTACTCCGGGTAGTCGGCGATCGACGCCTCCAGCGCCGCGCGCGCCTCGGCCGCGCGCCCGGTAGCCAGGAGCGCCTCGGCCGTGCGGGCGCTCAGCACGGGAGAGGGACCGGTGCCGGGATCTTGAGCCTTGCCGTACTCGACCAGCGCCGCGTCGGGGCGGCCCGCGTCGAAGAGGATGTCGCCCAGGCGCGCGTACTTGGCCAGGTCCGTGCGCCGGCCGAGCACCGGGTCGGCTGCGATCTCGTCGTTCGGGCCGTCGAGCAGGGTCGGGGCCGCCGCGAGCTTCTTCTTCACCAGGTCCATGCCGCCCAGGTACGCGCGCCAACCCGCCATGAAGGCGGCCACGTCGCCGGCGGCGCCCACGTCGGCCACGGCCTGGAGGGCGTCACGGTCGTCGCGCACCAGGTCCAGCACGCGCGACACCGCGTCGTTGCCCGCCACCTGTCGCAGGTACTGCACCATCGTCGACACCTGGGCGAAGGCCAGCGAAGCCTGCTCGCCGCTGTCGAGGAAGGCCATGGAGGGGTGCATCCGCGCGAGGGGGACGAGCGTGTCGTTGGCCAGCGCGTCGGCCAGGAGCGACTGGTGCAGCGGGGCGAGCGGCGGCGGCGCGTCGAGGTTCCAGAGGGACTCGTGGCTCCGGGCGATGCCCTCCTGGAGCCAAACCGGGGTCTTGTCGAGCGAGCGCCAGGCGACGACGTAGTGGATGTACTCGTGCGCGATGGTGTCTTTCCAGGCGTAGCCGTGACCGAGGGCGCGGGGCGACGACACCAGGAGGCGCGTCCACTTCGACAAGGCGATCACCCCGGTGTTGCGCACGGCCGCCGCGGGCAGCGAGGAGGCATCGATGAAGCGCTGGGCCGTCGGGTAGAGTTCCATCCGCACGCCGCCAGGCGGCGCGCCGCCCAGCAGCGGGGCGATGCGGTCGTGCGCGGCCTGCAGGGTCTCGAGCGCCTCGTCGACGAGGACCTCGTCCATGCCGGGGCGGTAGCGCAAGGTCACGTCGCCACGGCGAACCGTCGCGAAGTCGGCGGTCGCCTCGGCCGTGAGTTCGTAGAGGCCGGACCGCCGTGCTTGCTCCGGTGAGACGCTGCCGCCGCCGCCGAGGGCGGTGTCGAGTTCCCGGGCCTCGGCGAACTCGCCGAGCGAGAATGCCAACTCCGCCCGGGCGGCCAGGTCCGCCGGAGCGCGCCCGAGCTGGGCGGCGGCTTCCTGGGCGCAGGCCAAGTCGCTCAGCTCCAGGCAGCGCAAGACCTCGTCGGCGGGGGCGGCCACCGCCGCCGCGACCAGGGTGAGGAGCATGGCTATCACTGGCGCACGAGCTCCTCGTAGTACCGGCGGTGGGCAGCGCGGTAGGCCTCGGGGACCTCGCCTTGCATGCCCTCGAGCAGCGCCTTTCGGTAGGCCTCGGGCGTCTCGAACTCCTCTGGGGCCGGGATGGCGATCTCGCGATTGCCCTGGCCCTCGGTTCCCTGCCTCCCGCCGCTTTCCTCGCCTTCTTCACCATGCTCGCCGCCGCCCGGCTCTTCGCCGTCGCCCTGCCCGGAACCCGAGCGGGCGAGCTCTTGCATGTCGCGACGGGCCTGTTCGAGGGCCTCTGCCGCCCGTTGCAGCGCTTCCTCCGTGGCCCGCTGGGCGCCCTCGGACGCCATCGCGTCGCCCTCCCCCATCCGGCGCTCGGCCCGGCGCGACTGGCTCGTCGCCTCCTCCGTCGCGTCGGCAATACCCGACTCGCCCGTGGGCAGGGACTGCTCCAACGAGCGGGCCTGGCCAGCGGCGGAGCCCGCGCGCTCGGTAATCTCACGTTGTCGACCCGACAGGTCTTGCAGCGCCTGCGACATCTCCGGCGAGGCGCCTGCTTGGCTCTCACCCAGCCGGTCGAGTTCCTCCATGGCCGACCGGTTCGCCGACTGCGCCGCGCCCAGTGCTTGCATCGCCCGGTCGGCCTCGGCCGAGGAGATGGACCCCGACCGCTGCGCCGCCTGCACCCGGCTCCGCGCCCGGCTCAGGGACTGGTCCAGTTGCTGCGCGCGGTCGCTGGCCGTCTCGCGGTCGCGCGCCCGGGTGCTGTCGCCGAGCCCCCGGGCGTCGTGGCCTGCGTCGTCGAGGGCGGAATCCAAGTTCCGCTGCTTGCCGTCGAGGGCGC
>CAYHRZ010000182.1:7153-9506 GCA_964359125.1 uncultured Klebsiella sp.
GGGCGCATCGTTTCGTGTTCCACAGCCTCCGGCCCGACCTTCGAGGGCGCGCACCGAGGCATCGCCCAGTTGGCGCTGGGTCTCGGCCACCGCGCGGTCCACTCGGGACCAGGCCTTCATGCCTTCCTCCAGCGACTGCCCGTGTTTGTCGCGCGCGGCCGCCGTCTCCGTCCGCAGGGCGGCCTGTTCCTCCTGCAGCGCCTGCAACTCCTCCCGCAGCGCCGCCATGGCCTGGGCGGTCTGGTCGTCGCCGCGCGAACCGCGCTGCAGAGACTCCTTCACACCCCCCGCCATCTCGGCCAGCAACTGCGCGACGCGGGCCATCTCCCGCTGGGCAGCGGCGTCGTCGCCGGCGGCGATCTCGCGTCGCGCGGCGTCCATGGCCGCCTCGAGTTCCTCCCCCCGCTGCTCGATGAATGCCTGGATGCCCCCACGCTCCAGCCGCGCGGCGTTGGATTCCACCTCGGAATACAAGCGCTTCAACTGGTCCAGTCGCGACAAGGCCTTCATGCGGTCGAGCTTCGGGAGGGCCTCGTCGAGCTCCTCCGCTTCCCGTGCCAGGCGCTTCACCAGTTCCAAGAGTTCCTGCAACGCAGCCGCTCGTTCGAGCTTGTCGAGGAGGAAGACAGCGTCCTCGACACGCGCGACCGCCTCGCCCTGGAGGAGCCCCAACCTCTGGACGTCGCGGGGATCCAACGGGCCGCCGGGCAGGCTGCGGGCGAAGGCGACCAACTCGCGTCGCGAGCTGACAACATCGGTGACCACCCGGACCAGGATGCCCCGCGACGACAGGTCGCCCATCTGGGCCACCACGTCGTCGAAGGGCACGTACCGGGCGTCGAGGCGCTCCGCGAAACGTCCGGTGGCAACCCCATCGACGGCGGCGGGCAGCGGGTCGAGCAGTCCGTCCGCGAGCACCGGCACCAGCGCCGCGACCACCTGCTTCCCCAACTCCCGTTGCCGGGCCCGGCTGCCGGTCGCTCCCTCCACGATCAACTCGATCGCCGAGGACCAGCCCACCTTGCTCCCGGACACCGCGTCGTTGTCCCACGCGCCCACTCGGACACGCGCCCGGTCCCCGGCGGCCAGGCCCAGGTCGCTGACCTTGACGACCGGCGCGTCGTCGAGGCTCCGGGGGGCATCGACCGGCTCGCGGAGCACAGTCTCGCTGGCCTGACCGGCGCGGCTCACTTCCAGCACCACCCGGCTGATGCCGAAGTCGTCCTTCGCCGCGAAAACCACGTCGAGCACACCGTCGGCGCCGATCGTGAGCCGAGCCGGGAGGGAGGTGGTGACGTCGGGCGCGAGGTCCGGGTCCGGCACCACGCGGTACGACGGCGAGGGGCCGCCGGGGAACTCGAAGCGCCACGTCCCCTCCCCGTCCACCACGAAGCTGCCCCGCACGCCGCGCCCGTCGACGATCTCCACCGTCTCCGGTGGCAGGTCGTAGGCCCGGAAAACGGCGGTGGCCTGCGGCTCCGCCGTGCGCGCCCGCACCTGGACTCGGGTCCCCCGCGGCGCGCGAACTTCCCCGTTGGTGTTGGGTACTTCCAGGGGCTCGAGGCGCGTGTAGGTCGGGTAGAGGTACCGGAGGGTGATGTCGCCGAGCAGCACTTGCGGGCCCTCGGCGGCCACCTCGGCGGCGGCCACAGCGGCGGCCGGCTGCGCGAAGAGCGACCTCAGCGCGTCGACCGGCCCGAGCGGCAGGCACCAGGCCGCGAAGCACAGGACCAGGAGGCCGAGGAGACCGAGGCGCAGGTCGCGCACCGCCGGTCCCGCCGGCCACACGACCTGGGGCGGGACCGCCTCCACGCGGTCGGCCACCTCCTCCGACAGCCGGGCTAGGCCAGCCGCTGAACCCCGCGGGCGGCGGGTGCGGTCCAGGACGGTGAGCAGCCCACCCTCGAGGTCCGGGCGAACCGACTCCAGTCGCGACGCCTGGGCACGATCGCCGGCGAAGCGGCGCACCGGCCCCGCACGCCAAGCCGCGAGCAGGGCGCCGACCGACAGGCCCGCGCCGAGCGACACCATGCCGGCGGTGCGCGCGCCCTCGTTCGCCGCCAGCGTGGCCAGGGCCCAGCCGGTGCCCACCGCCGCCAGGGCGAGGCCCGTGGCCCCGGTCGCGGCCAGGGCAACCTGGCGCAGGCGCACGCGGGCGAGGCGGCGACGGATGCGGGCAAGGGGATTGGGCAAGGCGTGCGGCATGACCCCCGGCTCCCGGGGACCCATCCCAGCTTAGCTTGACGCGGGCAGGCGCACGCTCACCGTCGTGCCCTTCCCGCGGGCGCTGGTGACCTCGATTCGCCCCCCGTGCTGTTCGACGATCCGGTGCGCGATGGCCAGGCCCAGCCCC
>CAYHRZ010000183.1:0-9432 GCA_964359125.1 uncultured Klebsiella sp.
CGGCGACGGCATCGGCGATGCCTGCGACGTGTGTCCGCTGGGGGCCGACGCGGAACAACCCGACCGCGACGGCGACGGCAAGGGCGACTACTGCGACTTCGACGCGCTCCTGGGCGGGGCCGCCACCTGCGGCTCGGGCTCGGCGCTGCTCTTCGCCGCCGTGGTGTCCGGCGGCCTGTTGCGTCGCCGCCGCCCGTAGTCGCGCGACTCATCGCGGCTGGGATGGTCTTGTAAGCGCCATGAATGACCCTGCCACGGTTTCACGGGCGTGGTTGGGCCGAACCGTGGTCGCGCGACGACCGTGCTCACGCCACTACGTTTCGGGGGTGCCTACTCGCAGACGTAGGTGAGGCTGCTGCAGGTGAAGTCGGCGACGCCGTCGAACCGGTAGGAGGCGTGGACGGTCACCGACGACTGCCGGTAGCCGTCCCAGGAGGCGAAGGCGATGTCGTCGGGGGCGTTGTCGTCGTCGCCCGCGCCCCAGTCGGTGTTGGTAGAAGTGATGGTCACGCCGTCGTCATCCTCCCAGATGTCCGTGTGTAGCACGAGCAAGGCCCCACCCCGTGTCTGCGTTACCGCCGCGTTGCGGACGATGGTCGAGTCCACCAACTCCACGGTCGCCGAACCGTAGGTATCCGACGTGGTGCTGAGCGCCCCACCCCAGTAGCCGGTGTTGTCCGAGATCAACACGTTGTTGAAGGCAATCACACCGCCGAGCGAGAGGGCACCCTCTGGCTGCCCCTCGGCGTCGAAGGGAGACTCGCACTCCAGGGTCAAGTTCCTGCCATACGAACACTCCTCGTCGTCGCCGGTGGTATCCGCCGCGACGATCTCCACGTTCCGGAGTTCGAAGCGACCGTGCCAGGCGTCGAGAAGAGTCTTGTCGGGGTGCGGCACCAGCCGCGGCCGCGACTCGGGATCCCCCTCGATGACGATCTCGAAGCCCTCGGGCGCGGACTCGCGCAGCATGGCGTAGCGCGGCAACTGGTGGGTCCCGGGGCAGATGCGCAGGGTGCTGCCGGTCACCCGCGCGTGCTGGAGGGCATCGCGGAAGTCGCCGAAGGTCTGCCCGTCGTCGGTAACCGCGTAGCCCAGCGTGCAGGGATCCACGGTGGACTTGGCGCAGGCCGCCGCGAGGGCGAGGACCACGGCGAGTCGGCGAACGCGGCTCACGGCGGCAGCACGTGGAAGAGGTCCTGCCGCCCCGTCGGGATGGAGACCCGGCGCAGGGCCTTCATGACGTAGCTGCGCATCTCGTGGTCGACTTCGTCGTCCACGTTGGTGTCGCCGGTGAGTTTCCACCGGTTGTGCATCACGATGAACGACAAGTTCCGCGAGGCGCGGGAGGTACCCTCGAAGGCCACCTCCGCCGCCCCGCCGTCGAGGTGGCCGGTCTTGTGCCAGGCGCCCTGGCCCTGCGAGCCGCCGCTCTCCCAGCCGTAGCCCATCCCGTCTTCTGCTGACCGCATCGCCTGGAAGCGCAACATTTCCCGGTACCACACGTTGTGTTCGAGGAGCGACTGCCGGTAGAAGGTCTCGCGCATGTAGAGGGCGAGGTCGTAGGCGGAGCTGATCCAGCCGCCGGTGGCGTCGAGGAGGCGGAGCCGGCGCTGGGCGTAGGGCTCGTAGTCCTCGAGGTCGGTGGCGTCGTAGCTACCGGCGGCGTCCTGGAAGGACTGCGAGCGGGAGGGCAGCGTGCCTGCGCCACCGCCCGGCCAGTTGCTCCCGAAGACCGGCACCTCGCCCACGCCGCGGTCCGTGGACAGGTCGGGCCCCACCCGGGTGTCGCGCATGCCCAGCGGCCGTAGCAGCGCCTCGCGCAGGAAGGACTCGTAGCTCCGGCAGGAAGCTGACTCGACCACCCGGCCGAGCATCCAGTAGCCGAGGTTGGAGTAGGAGTAATGGGTGCCCGGCTTGAAGGCCAGCGGCCACAGGTTGAAGTAGCGCAGCATGTGGTCGTGGGTGACCGGCCAGGTGGCGCGGTTGGTTGCTGCGATCTCGGCATCGAAGCGGCTGATGCCCTTGTCCATGTTGCCGGGATTGCCCTTGAAGTCGGAGGCAAGCACGTCCGGGTACACGCCCCCGACGATCGGTTCCCCGTCGGGGGGCTGCACCTCCTCGTACCCGGTGTCGAACCACCCCCCGCGGTGGGTGAGCAACTGGGCGAGCGTGATGTCGTCCCGGCGCTCGTCTCGGCGCCACGCGGCTTGCCGTCGAGGTCCCGACAGCGGGTTCAACTCGCGGCTCACCAGGCCGAGCGCCACGGCGCGCGGGAATCGCTGCAGGTCGACGTAGCCGCGGAGGAGGGCCTGCATGTCGGGGACGATGCCGAGGTCGGCGAGCTTCATGATCGCCCAGGCGGTGAAGGTCTTGCTGACACTGCCCACCCGGAAGCTGCTGTGGGGCCCGGCCCACGCGGGCTGCAAGCGTTTGTCGTGGTACAGGCTCAGGTTGGTGAGCCCGGCGCAGTGGATGAGCCGCCCCGAGCCGTCGAGCGCGGCGAGCGCCGCGTTGGGCACGTCGTAGACTGCCATGAACTTCGCCAGCCGCCCCTCGAAGTTCTCACGGTCGGCGGCCGAAAGCAGCGATCCCCCGATGGCGTGGATCTCGGTGGCGCTGTTGAGGAGGGGGCGGTAGGTCTTGGTTACCTGTGGCCGGTTGTACTCCCCCGGCAGGTTCTGCGGACAGGCGTGGTGTCGGGCGCTGGGATCCCAGTCGGCGGTGGGATCCCACCACGGCGGCGGGCCGCCCGGGAGGTCCGGGCCCGGTTCCGGGAGGTTCCCCGGGTCGTAGACCGAGCGACCCACCGGAGCCGGTGCCCCCGCGGGGTCGCCGGGCTGCCCGCACCGGATCCGCGGGTCCAGCACCGCCGGCCCCCCGGCGACCCCGCCGGGCCCGCCGGTGCCCCGGGCCGTGCGCCCGATGCGCGGGTCGGACGGGGCGGCGAGGTCTCGGATGCGGGGGTCCACGTGGCTAGCTCTTCCGCAGCATACCGGTGATCAGGAACGTGACCGCCGGCGTGGTGCCGGTGAGGCCCGAGACTTCCCAGCGGATGTACTTGAGCAGCTCGGTGACGCGGAGCTTCTGCGCGGTGTTGGTGGCATTCACCACTGCGAAGGTGCTGGCCACCACCCAGCCGTCCTCGGTGTCGAGCTGCATCCCGGTGATGACGCGGACGGTGGCGGTGGGCGAGCTGGTGCCCTCCAGCGCGGGGACGTAGAGCAACAGGTCGGCGATGTCGAACTCGGAGACGTCGAGGGACTGCTGGATCGCCTGCTTGGTCACCACGGTGGTGCGGACGGGCTGCGGCGTGAGGTTGAATTCTGAGGCCACGGGTTTTCTCGGGGTGGAGGGTGTGCGACGCCGCGTGGGTCGCGACATCATGGCACAGGTATTGCAGCGGCGGCGGCGGCGGCGGCGGCGGCGGCGCGCTGTTGACAATCTCCTGGCAATCGACGCGGGCGCGGTGGATCGCGCCGCCGCGCTCCCCGGAGAAACGTCGTCGCGCGACTCATCGCGCCCGTCGACGCCCCCCCCTCCACACGAGGCCCAGGAACACGAGCATGCTCCCGGCGCCGCCACTGTCGCAACCACATCCGCTGGCCGCAACGCTGCTGTTCGCGCGCGGTTCGCCGGCGGTGTGGGCGCCCCCGGCGGTATCGACGGGCGCCCCGGTATCCACGGTTCCCCCGGTATCGACCGGCGGTTCGTAGCCGGGCACCAGCGCCCGCAGCACGCCGGCCGCGACGTCGGCGCGGGCCGCCGCGTCGCCCATGGCCTCGAACGGGAACCCGAACAGTGCCACGCGGCCGGTGAGCGCGGCCGCGGCCGAGCCGTCGGGGTAGGTGGCGATCACCTCGCCCCTCGTGGTGAGCACGTCGGGGAACTCCACGGGGTACACCGCCGAGAAGTCCATGTCGATGCCGGCGAGGATTGCCGTCCCCCGGGCCAGGGTGCAGTCGCAGTCGTCGCTGGCGTAGTCCACCCCGAGCACGTCGCGGGCGAAGGCCTGCTCGTCGCTGTCGCCCTTCTCCACCAGGTCCCAGAGGATCTCCGCGCCGCTGGCCCACAACGCGCCGCCGCCCTCGACGTAGCTGGCGAGCAGTGCCTGCTGCGGATCGCTGAAGGTCGCGTCGATGGTGCTCTCCTCGCCGGTGGCCCACACCACCACGCGGTAGTCGCCGAGCGAGGGTAGCGCCTCGTCCTCGACGCTGTCGAAGGCCCACCCGAGGGCATCGACCGCGTGGGCGTGGCTCACGAGGATGTCGCCCGCGTTCATGCGCTGCAGGTCCATCCGCCGCACCTCGCCCACCGCGCCGCCGACGTCTTCCCAACTCAACAGCCCGGTGTCGAGCCGGTCGAAGGCGTTGACCAACAACACCGGAGCGGCCGTGCCGCGCCGCGCGGCGACCACCGAGGAGGGGAAGCTGACACCCCCGTCGTTGACCGCCACCACCCGCGCGAACAACAACTCTCCGGTGTTGGCCGCTATGTCTAGGGCTTCGCCGTCGGCGCGCACGCCGTCGTCCCACGAACGCCCGTCGGCCGAGGTTTGCACGAGGTAGTAAGCAGGACTGTGGCCCCAGAGGTCGCCTTGCCAGGGGGCCGTCCACGTCAACCGGAAGCCGTCACCGTGGTTGACCATCGACGGGTAGAGCGGCGGCTCGGGGACGAAGCGCACGTCGTCGCCCTCGAGGTAGCGGGCGATCGCGCGGTAGATCGCGCGGGAGGCGTCGACCCGGAACGCCGGGTCCTTGAGGATCTCGATGTCGGCCTCGGTGTCGTGGAAGGCGATCTCGATCAGCGCCGCGGGCATCTCGTCGTTGAGCGAGGGGTTCACCTCGGAGAAGCAGTCTGACTTGGTGCCGCGGTCCTGCCACTCGGGGTCCCAGAGCTGGCCCACGGCCACGATTTCTTCCTGCAACAACTCCGCGAGTTGTTCGCTGCCGCTCGCCGGTGCCCCGGCCGAGCAGTCGCGGTCGTAGACGTACACGCCGGTGCCCCGCGCCTCGCACTCGTCGCAGGCGTTGCTGTGCCAGGAGACGTACACGGCGTCGCGGTTCCCGGGGTGCTCCCAGGCCGCCCAGAGCGCGCGGGAGGAGGGGTCGGAGCCGTTGCCGTCGTCGTAGGGGTCGTACACCGACTCCGGGGCGCCGTTGAACTGCGTGGCGAGGATGGCGCCCTCTTCCCACCGGGGGCGCCCGGTCGTCTGCCCGTGGCGCTCGACCACGCCAGCGCCGGCGCCGATGCGCACCGCGTCGGCGCTGGCGGTGCCCGACACCGGCGTGAGGGTGACCACCACCTCGTCGCCCTGTTCGAAATACAGCGTGTCGAGGTAGCGCCAGGTGGAGCCGTGGCTGGTCTGGTCCAGCACACGTTCGAGGTCGCGGCCGCGCGCCGACACGGTGTAGAGCGCCTCGGTGGTGAGGGCGCTGCTGGCGTCGTGGGCCACGTACAGCGCCTGCCAACCGGTGGCGGGGGCGCGGAGGCTGAAGGTCGCCACCGAGCTCTCGCCGAGCGTGCGCGTGGTGCCCCCCTCGAAGGGGTTCTCGCCGTAGGCCCAGGTGCCCCAGTCGGCGAAGCCCGGGGCGCCGTCGGCGAAACCGCCCCCCGACTCGGCGTAGGTGGCGCCGTCGTCGTTGTCGGCCAGGGCCCAGCGCGAGCCGTGGTCCCGCTCTTTCACGGTCCACACGTCGGCGCCGGCGTTGTGGAGGAAGGGTGCCAGCGCCTGGTTCGTGGCCTCGGGGTTGTGGAAGTCCTCCACGGTGTCGAACAGGTTGCCGCGTTGCGTGGAGAAGTCGTCGAGGCTGTCGTACCAGATCCAGCCGTGACACTGCGACAGGTACACCTCCGCGCCGCTCAAAGCCCCGTCGTTCTCGCCGGGGAGGTCCAGCGGGAACGGCGGGGCGGCCACGGCGAGGGCGATCCAGAACACTCAGTCTCGCCGCACGAGCACGAAGCAGAAGGGCAACTCGATACCCCGCGCCCAGGGCTTCCCGATGCTCACGTGGGTCGACACTCGCCGCATGAAGTCGCGGGTGCCATTGTAGACGAAGAGTTGGAGCCCCCACCAGTTGGGCACCACCTTGGGCCAGCCCTCGGGGACAGGCCCCCGAGGCACCTGGTAGTAGTCGACCACCCAGGCCCCGCGGCCGGCCCAGCCCTCGGTGCCGGTGGTGGGGACCAGCAGGAAGTAGCCGGGGCCGATCAGCCCCTTGGCGTCGCCCTCGTTGTAACCGTAGATCACGTCGTCGCGACCGGGAGCGCGGCAGAAGACCTTCTGGAACTGCCGGGCCGAGGCGGGTAGCGGGAGCGAGTTCCATCCGTCGTGGGCCACCGCCTCCAGGGGGCCCTTGTCGCCGACGAAGTGCGCCGCGTCGATCGGAGTAGCGGTGGCGGCGAGCGCCCACAGGCGGGTGAGCTCCGCGAGGTCGCAGCCCCGGGTGGCCGCCACCCGGCCGTCGTGGTCGAGGCCGTCGAGCAGCGCCTGCACGGCGTCGAGGGTGGTCCCGGGGTCGCGGAGCAGGTTGGCGAGGGGCATTACCCGCCGCCTATCCCCCCGGCTGGTAGGCGTCGCCGTGGCCCTGTACGCCGAGGTCCAGGGTGAACACCCCCTTGCGGTCGCGGTCCATGACGTAGAGGGTGCCCGTGTCCCAGCCGCCCACCCCGTTGCCCCAGTGGAGGTTGGGAATCCAGGACGACCTTAGCTTCGTCACCATCTCGGCGTCGCTCCCCTCGGTTGCAAAGCGCCACACCTTGCCCTGGATGTACTCCGTGACGTAGAGATTGTCGCAGGCATCGACGTTGATGCCGTCGAGACCGCCGTACTCCGAGAACCCTACGCCGCCGGGGAGGCAAACGTTGTCGCCGAGCCCCCAGGCGCTACCGTCGCCGCAGAGCCCCACGCCCGGGAGCACCTCGTGGTCGATGACGCAGGCCTCGCCCTCGGCCTTGTCGATGCAGTCGGTGGCCATCGCGTCGACGTAGGTGGACCAGTCGTAACAGGCGATGACCCCCTCGGCCGTGGGGTAGCAGGTGCCGGCGACGCCGTGTACGTTGCAGGCCGCGTAGGCCTCCGACCCGTCGCAGGCGGCGATGAAGGCCTCGCCGGTGCTGGGGCAGAAAACCCCCTCCGGGCCGTCGGAACACACGGAGTCCACCGGCGTGTCGAGGCGGCTGGTGGTGCAGGCGGCGCCGAGTTCGACTCCGTCGCAGGCGGCGGTGTCGTAAACTTGGGTGCAGGACACCTCACCCAGGTCGTCCTCGGCGCAGGTCCCGAGCCCGTAGCCCCCATAGCTTGGGCAGTCGGATCCCTCGCCGTAGGTCGCGCACCAGTCGGGTGGCTCCCCCGGTGCGTTGGGCGTGGTGGCGTAGACTCGGGGCTCCGCCCAGCCGCTGCCGTCGCGGTCGATGGCCCACGCCACGCCGGCGCCGAAGCTGCCAACGTACAGGGTGTCGTAGCCGACCGAGAAGGTGACCCCGTTGGGGTTGTAGAAGCCTGTTCCTACCACACCGAACTCGCCGCTGTCGGGATCGATCCAGCGCACCCGTCCGGCGTTCTGCTCCGAGACGTACACCAGCCCGTCGGTGCCCACGTCGAGGCCGTTGGGGTACGACAGGCCGCTGAGGACCACCGTGAGCACCCCGGTCGACGGGTTCACCCGCGTGAGGTTGCCCTTCTCGGCGTCGGCGAAGACGAGGTCCCCGCCGGGCAGAAACCGCATCCCCGCCCCGAACCGAGTGGCCTTGGTGACGATCACCTTCTGGTCGCCGGCCTGGTTGATGCCGAGGATGTTGCCCCGGGTGTCCAACCCCACGAGGAAACCATCGTCGTCGAAGGCGAAGTCTTCGGACCCTTGGAAACCGGAGAGGTAGCCGGCTTCGACCGGCAGCGGCGGGAGTTCGTCGCACGCGGCCAACGACGTGTCGCGACCCGAGTCGCCGACGCCGGTTTCGACTGCGGCGGTGTCGTGCGACGCGCCCTGTTGGGCGACCTCGGGCTGAGCGGGCACGCAGGCGAGGAGGAGCATCACTCGCAGGTCTGGATGGCGAGGTTGCAGGGGTGCCCGGGGGGGCAGTCCGCGTTGCTGGTGCAGGGCGTGTGGCCCTCGACCGTAACGTCGATATCCACGTCGTGGCTGAGCACCAGGTCCACGCAGCCGGTGCCGACGGTGGTGCTGTCGGCCGTCTGGCGGCGAATCGAGGCGAGCGGGAAGCCGGTGACGCCGGCGCCCATCAACGCGTCCATCACGCTGGCGGGAACTTCGGCGGCGCCGTCGTCGTCGAAGTGGCACACCAACGTGAGCGGCGTCTGCCCGTGCTGGTCGATGTTGAGGGAGAGGCGCACCGAGCTGCGCACGGTGGTCGTCGGCGCGTCCCAGGCCACCGACAGTGGTGTCCCGGGCGTGACCGTCCACGACGTGGCGGTGGGTTCGAGCAGGTCCACGCCGACGGCGTGCAGTGTGAAGGAGGCGTAGGCGCCGCCGCTGGTGGTCAACTGGACCAGCTTACCGGCTTTGAAGCCTGGGTAGTCGAGGTCGGTGTCGAAGTACCGGTAGCCCGGGACGATGGGCTCCATGTCCACGCTCGACGTGAGACCCCGCACGGACACCGTCCCGAGGTCCTGCGCCGCCGGGTAGGGGATGCACTCGCCGCTGAAGTCGCAGGTGTCGCCCGACACGCAGGCCGGCTCGCAGTACGGGTTGTTGCGTTTCCAGAGGATGCAGTCACCCTCCTCGGCGCTATTCTCGAGGACCATGGAGGGCACCACCCCGTCGGACACGGAGCCGTCGACGATGCTGTAGTTGTCGTAGGCTTCCACCACGAAGGCGCCGTGGTGGCTCTCCATGGGGCACTCCCCGGCGAGGGGGATGGTGAGCGGGTCGCCGGTGGGGTCGCCCGTGCCGGAGTCGGCGGGGCCGGAGGTGTCGGTCGGGTCGGGGCTGCAGGCCAGGAACAGGAGCGGGAGCACGGGGCAGTATGGCCCGCGGGCGGCGGGCGGCGCAAGGCCTCGTTACCGAGGATTCATGATCCTACTACTGCTCGGTTGTCCGCCGGTCCCCAGCGACGACACCGCCAAGGACGCCCTCGACTCCGCCGACACTGCGGCCTGGGTCGACGACACCGGCCCCTGCGAGGACAACGACCACGACGGCGACTGTCTCAGCGACGATTGCGACGACGCCGACGCGGCGATCGGGCCCAGCACCGAGGAAACGTGCAACGGGGTCGACGACGACTGCGACGGCTACGCCGACGAGGGACTGGCCACGGTGTACTACCGCGACGGCGACGGCGACGGCTACGGCGACCCCGAGGGGGCCAACGCCCTCTGCGAGCCCCGCAGCGACTACGCCGCCAACTTCGAGGCCTGCGACGACACCGACGCCAGCGTGTAACCCGGAGCCGACGAGCGACCCACCGGCAGTGCCG
>CAYHRZ010000184.1:0-9414 GCA_964359125.1 uncultured Klebsiella sp.
TGGCCTTCCAGATCGGCCTGCTCGACACCCCCGACAGCTACGTCAACCAGACCTCCGACTGCCCCGACTACGGCCTCAACCCCGACAACTTCGGCTGCGTGCCCGGCGTTTCCTACGTGTTGCAGCTCGGGCCCGTCACCTTCGGCAGCGCCCCGGGGGAACTGTTCCCGGAGTTGTTCTGGGGGGTGCCCGACGAACCGGCGATGGCCGACTCCACCCTCCGGGAGGGCGACGCGCGCTGGGTCCAGGTGGACCCCGACTGCGCGGGCATCGACTGGGAGGCGGTTTGTGTGGACACCGACGCGGTGACGGGCAACGGCTGCGCCGACGCCGCTTGCGACGGGACGTGCGACTGCCTGCACCACCACGCCGATCCCTACGTCACCAGCCACAACTACGCGTCGACCATCGCCGAGATGCTGCCCGGCACCTACAAGGCGCCCTTGGGCATCACCAACGCCTACTGCGGCTACATCGTGCCCACCCCCGACTTCAGCACCTACGTGTCGGTGCTCACCGACGACGGGGACCACTACGAGGAAACCAACGCCTGTTCCCAGAGCTTCGGTGACTTGGTCCTCGGGGCCTTCGCCGAGATGGCTCAGTGACCGTCGCTTGACGAGCCCCGAACTCCGCCCATGACCGACCGCTTCCCCTGGCTGCCGCTGGCGGGCGTGGCACTGGCCTGCGCAGCCTTCACCTGCGCGGGGGCGGCGATGGCGCCCACCACGGCGGTCGTCGGCTCCGAACTCACGGAGGCGCCCGCGCACCTGTGGGCACTCTGGGACGCCACCAACGGCATGTTCGAGCGGGGCCCCCTGGTGCGGGTCGCCAACATCTACTACCCCCACGGCTTCCGCCTGCACGTGATGGATCCCATCAACCTCGTGGTCTTCGCGCCGGCCTACTGGCTGGCGGGCGGCGGCCCGACGGGCGCGGCGGTGGCGTGGAACCTGCTCCACGGCGTGGCACCGCTCGTAGGAGCGGCCTGCCTGTGGCCGTTGCTCAAGCGAGCCGTCGGGAGCACCGCGGCGCTGCCCTGGGCCGGGGCGCTGGCCGGGGTGGTTTTCCTTGCTTCGCCCTTCTTCCTGCTCTACCACCGGATGGGTCGAACCGAGTTTCTACCTGCCGTGTTGTACCCGCTACACGTCGCGTTCATGCATCGCTGGTTACGACGGCCGGTGGGCATCGACGGGGGGGACCTGGAGCCGCCGCCACCGGCATGGGTGGGGGTGGCGGCCGCCTTGTCGCTCTCGGCCGTGGCCCTCGGCGGCACGTACTTGTCCGTCTTCGGGCTCCTGTTCACCGGGATCCTCTCCCTGGTGTGGGCGCGCGGCCTCGGCCCCCGAGAGGCCACCTGGCGCATCGCCCTGGTCGCGGGGCTCTCGGTCCTGCCGGTCCTGCCCGCGGTGTATGCGCTTTTCGACGCGTGGCCGGCGGGGAAGTCGCGGGAGCTGGAGGCCGGACTGTTCACCTTCGACGACTCGGAGGTGCAGTGGGGCACCTCGTTTCTCACCGCGGTGAGGCTGGCCTCCCCCAGCAACCGGACCGACCTGGACTTCGCGCCCTACGTCGGCACCCTCCCCGTGGTTCTGTCGTTCGTGGCCGCGTACTTGCGACCGCGGCAGGCCTGGCCCTGGGCCCTGCTCGTCGCCACCACCTTCGTGATGGGGTCGGGCTCCACCTTCTACCTCGGGGCGTTCACCACCGCGTTCAACGGCGCGCCGATGCCCCCGATGTTGCTGAGCAAGCTCTTCCCGCCCCTGCAAAACATCCGGTCATGGTCGCGACTGATGGTGCTCGGATCCATGGCCGCTGGGCTGGGCACGGCGGTCCTGGTGGCGGTCTTGTGGCCGCGCGTAGGCGAGCGTGGCCGCCGCCTCGTCCAGCTGGGGCTGCTGCTCACCGTGGTGGACCAGCTCACTTGGCCCAAGACGCCGAAGTGGCCGCCAGTGTCGTTTCCCGCTGCCGCGCCCGAGGCGCTGGTGGCCGCCGCCTCGACGCTCCCCCCGGGGGGCCTCGTCGCCCTGCCGATGGACGTGCCGCTGCTGCTGCCGTGGGGCGCGGAGGAGCAGGGGCTGTGGCCGCTCTGGCAACTCACCCTGGACCGGCCGCTCTCCACCAACTTCCAGGGGCAGTACGACCACTTCGTCGACACCTTGTTCGGCCAGGCCATCGTCTCGCGACAGCGCCTCTGCTACACGGCGCTGAACTCGCGTTGCACACGCAAGGAGTTCGAGTCGCACCAGGACGAATTCGACGAGGCCCTGGCGGAGGAGGAGGCCAAGGACGAGGCCGAGGACGAGCAGCCGCTGGACCTCGCGGCAATCCGCGGCGAGATCTCCTCGTTCTGGTGGGACGGCTACAGCGGAATCGTGCTCGTCGAGGAGTTGGAAGGCGGCCCCGCGCTGCGCTCGTTGCTCACCGAACTGCTGGGCGATCCCACGTTCGACCGCGCAGGGGTCGTGGCGTGGAACACCCGCGAGGGCGCGGTGTGGGACGAACGGACCGAGTCCCGCCTCCGCGAGGCCCCCCTCCCCGACGACGCGGAGTTGCGCGAGGGGCTCCAGGGCGAGGGCCCCGAGTGGGACATCGGCCGCGCCGGCGGCGTGACCGCGCCCGGCGGCGTGACCGATCCCGGGAGCACGGCCGACGACGAGGAGGCGCCATGAGCTTCGCCCGCTGGCCAGGCCTGCCCTCGCTGGTCGCGGGCTTGCTGATCGGCCTGTTCATGGTGGCCGGCGCCCTCCCCGACCCGATGGGGTTGGCCACCGGCAGCCTCTACACCGAGGCGCCGGGCCACCTCTGGGGCCTATGGGGCGCGGCCGACGGCATGCACCAGCACGGCCCCTTGGTCCGCGTGATCGGTGCCGACTTCCCTCGGGGCATGCACATGCACCTGATGGACCCGGTGAACCTGATTGTTTTCTACCCGGTGTTCAAGCTCTTCGGCAGCGACGGCCCCGCGGCCATCCTGGCGTGGAACGCCCTACACCTGGCGTGGCCGGTGGTGGGTGCGCTGTGCTGCTACGCGCTGGTGCGCCGGGTCGTCGGCACGAACCCGGCGTTGCCGTGGGTGGCGCTCCTGGCCACCACCGTGACCGTGGGTAGTTCCTTCTTCCTGATCTACCATCGCCAGGGGCGCACCGAGTTCCTCCCGGCGCTCTTGTACCCGTTGCACCTCGCGCTGTTGCACCGCTGGATGCGCCGACCCGACGCGATCGACGACACCGAGCTTTCCCCCTCGCCCCCGGCGTGGGTGGGCGCTGCCGCCGCGGCGTCACTGGCCGGAGTAGCCCTCGGAGGCTGGTACCTGGCGGTGTTCGCCGGCATCACCAATGCTGTCCTCGGGCTCGCCTGGTCGCGCGGTCTCACGGTGTTCGAGCGGCTCTGGCGCCTCGGGCTCGTCGCCTCGCTCGCGACCTTGCCGCTCTTGCCGGCGGCGTGGGCGCTGCTCGACGTGCAGGGGGACCGGTGGCTGGGCAGCGGCGGCGGCGACGCGAGTGATGATCGCCTGGGGATTCCCAGCTACCCGCTCCTGGTGAGCCTCCGCCTCGCCTCGCCCACGCTCCAGGGCATGATGGACAGCCATGCTTACCTCGGCCTGTTGCCCCTGTGCATCGGCGCGATCGGGGCCTGGCGCTACCGGTGGCAGGGCGCACTCTGGCTGGGCACCGCGCTGTTCGTCACCGTCACCGCGGGGGGAGGTTCGTTGGTGCTCGGCGGCGGCCTCACGTGGTTCGACGGCTTGAGCTTGCCGGCGGCCGTCCTTGCCGACCTCGTCTCGCCGATCTCCACCATGCGATCCTGGTGCCGGATCGGCAGCGTAGGCGCCACGATGGCGGGCGTGGCCGCCGCGCTCGGCCTCCTGGCCCTGTGGCGTCACCTCGGCCGCGCGGGCCCCGGCGTGGCGGTGCTCCTCTCCGCCGCCTGCCTGCTGGATCTCTCCACCTTCCCCGAGAAGCCCATCTGGCCACCTCCCGCCTTCGACCCGTTGCCGCCGCGAGCGGTCCGCGCCGCGCTGTCGACGATGGCGCCGGGCGGCGTCGTCGCCCTGCCGATCGACGCGAACCTGCGGGTTTTCGGCGGGAGGGAGGAGCACGCGCTCTGGTTGTTGTGGCAGCTCGACCTGCGGCGGCCGGTGTCGGCCGGGTTCCAGGGCAACGGCGACAACCTGGCCCACACCGCGCTCGGCAAGACGGTGGCGGAGTTGCAGTCTGACTGCGTGGCCGCGCTCCGGAACTACTGCCGCGCCAGCGACACCACCGGGGCCGTGCCCCTCGAGTTCCCCGATCCCGACACGATGGAGGAGATGCGCGAGGAGGCCCGGGCCTTGTGGGTGGCGGGGTACGGCGGCGTGCTCCTCGTCGAGGAGCGCGAGGGCGGCGCCGCCCTGCGGCCGGCGCTCCTCGGCGTGCTCGACCAGCCCACCTTCGACCGCGAGGGCGTGGTGGCCTGGAACCTCCGCGACGTGGCCGAGTGGAGCGAAGATGTCCCCGACAGCGTCGTCGCCGTGGCCACCAACCGGGAAGCGGTGGTGGTCCCGCTTTCTACCGCCAAGGGCGCGCGGACCCTGCCCAGCGGGACCCCGCTGCAGCAATAGCGACTACTCGGCGTCCTTCGCTGAGAGTCCCGGGATCACCCACCAGCCACCGGGCCGGTCGCCGTAGTACCGCATCAGCAGCTTCTTGAAGCGTTCTTCCTCCCGCATCTCTTTGAACGCGGGGTCCACGCGGATGTCTTGTTGGTACTCGATGTTGTGCAGGGTGTCGAGCTTGCGCATGGCCATCAGCGAGCGCCGCAGCACGCGGTACGCCTGCTCCTTCTCGCCCTTGAGCGCGAGGATCTTGGCGCGGTGCAGGTCGGCGTAGGCGTCGTCGGGGAGGCTGTGCTCGAGCTGCTCCATGATGGCCAGCGCCTCGTCGAAGCGACCCTGGTGGGCGAGGCACACCGCGAGGTTGTTGTAGGTGTTGGGCTCGTCGGGCTCCATCATCAGCGAAACCCGGTAGAGTTCTTCCTCTTTCTCGTACTCGCCCTTGCGCTTGTAGACCAGGGCGAGGTTGTTCCAGTGCGCGCCGGCCGAGCCATCGAGTTGCAGCAACCGGTCGTAGGTGCGGTCGGCGGCGACAAAGTCCATCGCCAGGTACTCGTAGTAGGCGCGGATCGAGAGGCCGTACACGTCGTCGGGGTCCAGCCGCAAGAGCGTGTCGGCCAGCCGCAGTTGTCGCTCGATCTCCTGCGCGTCGCGGCGGGCGTCCTCCGTGTCGTACCAGTCGGAGAGGCCCCACCCCTCGGTGACCTCCACCGTCTGCTTGTGCTCTTCCTGTTCCCCGGCGGGGTTGTCCAGCGGGTCCGCGAGCTCCTCGATCTGCGGCTCGTCCTGGGGAACCAGCTCGTCGGTGGTGCCCAGGTCCTCGATCTTGATCGACACCTCGGGTGCCTTGCGTGGGCGGGGGTCGCCGTCGCGCTGCTCCGCGCCCACGACCTGCGCGCCGCCGACCTTGTCGGTGGGGCCCTTGCTGCCGGGCTGCAGGTAGAAGCTCTCAACCTTCGTCTCCGCGCCCGGCCGGGGCTCGGTGCGCGCGACCACGCCCTCGTCGGCGCCAGCGTAGTCCTCGTTGAGCAGGCGGGCCAGGTACTCCGGCGACGGCTCCGGCCGGGTCGGCGCGTTGCTCGCCACCATCGCCATCAACAACGACAACAAGAACGCCAGTTGCATCGTGAACACGGAGACCGCGAGCATGATCAGCGGTAGCAGCAGGTGCGAGGGCTCCAGGGCCCAGCGCACGAGCCGAAACCGGCGGATCACCCTGGCCGTCACCGACACCGCGCCTGCCCGGAGCTCGGCCGGCGCGTCGGCCTCCACCCGCGCGGAGGCGCTGGCCGCGCTGATCGTGAGCGCGTTGCCCTCGCGCCCGGCGCGGACCTCGAGCGGCACGTCGGCCCCCACGCCCTCCCCGGCTGCGAGCACGCCGTCGGCGATGGCGCGGTCGTTCACGCGGATCGTGACGTGCAACTGTTCTCGACCGGCGTTCATCCCGTGCACAACCCCGGGCATCCTAGCCGCTTCCCCTCCCGGGCGCGCGGGCCGCGATACCTCGACGCATGCCCACCGCCGCCGTGGTGATCATCGGAAACGAGATCCTGTCCGGGAAGTTCGGCGACGAGAACGCGCCTTGGCTGGTGTCGCGACTGCGGGAGTTGGGGTGCGACCTCGGGCGAATCGTGACGATCCCCGACGTGCTCGACGAGATCGCCGCCGAGGTGAGCCACTGCGCCACGCGCTTCGACTGGGTGCTCACCACGGGGGGCGTGGGGCCCACCCACGACGACCTCACCTTCGAGGGCGTGGGCCGCGCCTTCGGGGTCGGCGTCTACCGGCACCCCGAACTATCGGCCATCCTCGTGAACAAACTGGGGGACAATTGCAACGACGCCGCGCTGCGGATGGCCGAGATCCCCGAGGGCGCAGCCTTGTGGTGGGACGGCGGCTTCGTGTACCCCCTCGTGGTGATGCGAAACGTCTGCATCTTCCCCGGCGTGCCCGCGCTTCTGCGCCTGAAGTTCGACGCGGTCGCCCACCGTTTCGCCGGCACCCCG
This sequence comes from uncultured Klebsiella sp., assembly GCA_964359125.1. Lineage (GTDB taxonomy): Bacteria > Myxococcota_A > UBA796 > UBA796 > SXON01 > SXON01. Next base: position 6,601 of record CAYHRZ010000184.1, read on the forward strand.
GTGACGACGGACCGGATTGTCACGAGGCGGTCGGAGCCGGAGATCGCCGCCGCGCTCACCGAGGCCGCCCAGCGCTGGCCCAGCGTGGCGATCGGGAGCTACCCCCGCCTGGAGGAGCGCCCGGTGGTGGTGATCGTCACCATGGAAAGTCGCGAAACCGGCGCGCTAGCCGACTGCGCCGCGTTTCTTCGCCAGCGTGTCCCGGCCTGAGGCTCGAACGGGCAGGCCGGCCAGGGCCAGCGTCTTGCGGGCGAGGTTGGAGAGGGCCATGCCGTCGAGGCTTCCCCGGCCGACGAATCGCACCTCGTCGTAGTCCACCGGTCGCGGTTCACCGCTGCACCGCGCCGTCACGACGGTGGTGTCCAAGTGGAGGTGCGTGAACGTGTGCCCCACGGTTCCGAGGACCCGGTGGTCGACGACCACCAGGCCCAGCCGCGCGGCCAGGACCGCGCCCACGTCGCCCTTGCCCCCGGGCAACTCCCACAGGCCCCCGAGCAGCCCCGTCCCCGGGCGGCGCGCCAGCAGCACCGCGCCGTCGCGTTCCACGACGGCGGCTACCGCCGTGGCCCGGGGCACCACCTTGCGGGCCTTGGCCTGGGGATACTGCTCCGGCGAGGAGCGCCCGGCGCACCCCGCGGCCAGGGGACAGGCGGCGCAGCGGGGGGAACGAGGGGCGCACACCACCGCGCCCAACTCCATCAGCGCCTGGTCGTAGTCGCCGGCCCGCCCGGGTGGCAGGTGCTCGGTCGCGACCGACCAGGTCCAAGCCCGCGACGGGCGGGGCACCGCGAAGTACCGCGCCAGCACCCGCTCCACGTTGCCGTCGACCACCGGGAGATCGAGCCCGAGTGCGATGGCGCCGATGGCCCCCGCCGTGTAGGGGCCCACCCCCGGCAACGCCCGGAGCCCCGCCTCGGACCGCGGGAAGCCACCGAGCCGAGCCAGTTCCACCGCTGCGGCGTGGAGGTTCCGGGCCCGGCGGTAGTAGCCGAGACCGCTCCACAATTCCAGGACCCTTTCCAGCGGGGCCACCGCCATGGCCTCCGGCGAGGGGAACTCGCTGGTGAAACGCTGGAAGTAAGGGATGACTGTGTCGACGCGGGTTTGTTGGAGCATCAACTCCGACAAGAGGGTGCGCCAGGGCGACACGTCGGTGCGCCAGGGCAGGGGACGCGCGTTCTCGCGGTACCAGCGGAGCAGGGCGGGGACGTCCACCGCCGGCGGATAAGACGCGCCGTGCCCCCCGACCACGCGCCCTTGTACGGCCCCCCGGTCGATCCCCGCGAGTTGGCGGTGTTCCCCGAGCCATGGGCCTGGGCGCTGAGCTTGTTGGTCGGCGCCTTGCTCCTGGCCTGGGGCTGGAAGCGCTCGTCGCTGGCGACGGTGCTGGGCGCCGTGATTGTCTTGACCGCCCCAGCCCTGGCCATGGTGCCGGTCGCGACTTGGGGACACTTTCCGACCATCGACAAGGCCGGCTCGCTCTCCTTCTACAAGCTCGGCGCCCACTGGGCCTCGTTCGACACCAGCGCGGAGGCCACGCGACTCATCGGCGTGTCGATGGGCCACCTGTGGGTCAGCGCCGCCCTCGACACCTTCCTCGCGCCTTTCGCGGCCATGAACGCCCAGGCGCTCCTGAACCTGGGCCTCGGTTGGTACTTCGGGGCGCGGGTGTGCGCGGCCGCCGGCAGCAGCCCGGGGGCGGCGCTGGTGGGTGGCATGGGCTTCGGCCTCGGGCTGCACGCGCTCCGCGACGTGAACTGGTACACGGTGGAGAAATGTGGCCAGGGGTGGCTGGCGCTGTACGTGCTCTGCCTCGTCCGAGCCCACCGGGTGGGCGGCCGTTGGGTCGCGGGCGCAGGCGTCGCGTACTTCTGGGCGTTCTACTACAACAGCTACTGGGGCGTGCTCGGCGCCCTGGCAGGCGGCCTGGCGCTGGCCTTCGGCAACGCGGGGAGCCGGGCCGCCGTGGCGGCCTCGTGCCTGGGCGGGCTGCCGTTCGTGATCCTGCAACTACCAGCGTTGAACAATGATAGTCTCCCCGAACCGGCGGCATTCGCCCAGCGCGCCGCCCTCGACGTGCTCACCCCGGTCGCGTGGAACCGCCTGGAACTCTGGCGGGCGGTGGACCTCGCGGCGGTCGCCCTGGCGGCGGTGGCGCTGGGGGCCGCGCGCCGCCCACACGTCGAGCCGTCCCCCGGCGGCGCCCGGGTGACGACGCCGTTCCTGGTCCTCTGCGTCGCCGTGCCGACCGTGCTGGCGCTCGGCCCCGCCACGCCGCTGTGGACGGCGTTCTCGGCCCTGCCGGGCATGTGGCGCTTTGCCAAGCCCGAGACCTTCTTCCACCTCGCCGTGCTCGCCCTGGGCGTCCTCGCCTCCCGGGGCGTGGACCGACTGAAACTCGACGCCCGGGCGGTCCTCTCCGTGCAGGCCGCGCTCTGGTTGTGGGCGGTCCGCGCCCACGCGGTGTACCCCCAGTTCAGCGCGGCGGGCTAGTCTCGCGGCCATGGTGTACTACCGTCCCACCGGCAACGAGGAGACCGTCTTCTCCACCGCCGCCGTCCGAAAACTCCCGGTGTTGCTCAAGGGGCCCACCGGGTGTGGAAAAACGCGCTTCGTCCGCTACATGGCGGAGAAACTCGGCCGACCGTTGGTCACGATCGCCTGCCAGGAGGACCTGGCCGCCGCCGATCTCACCGGGCGCTTCCTCCTCGAGGGCGGGTCCACCACCTGGCGCGACGGCCCCCTCACCCGGGCGGTGCGGGAGGGCGCCATCTGCTACCTGGACGAGGTCGTGGAGGCCCGTTCCGACGTGAT
>CAYHRZ010000185.1:0-9395 GCA_964359125.1 uncultured Klebsiella sp.
TCAGCACGATGTTGCCGCCCGCGTTGCCGGCCGGACCGTCCCATGGCACCGACGCGCGAATGCAGTCGCCATGCTTGCTCTGCGGCAGGCGTTCGACCGGAATGCCCTGGGACGTCAGGAACCGCTCCACCGCCGCACCCACCGCGTAGGCCGGCAGGTCGACCTGCCCGGCCCGGTTCCCAGGCCAGCGCCCGCGATACCCCTCCTCGGTGCCCGCCCGCTCCCTGCTCCGCGCCGTCCTCCAGGTCACGGGGGCCTTCCGCCCCGAGGTGGTGGTCTTCGACCTCACCCACCGCTGCAACAGCGCCTGCCGCGGCTGCGCCTTCCGCGACCCCCAGCCCGGCGAACTGCCCGCCTCCCGTTGGGGAGAACTCGCGCGGGAGGCCGCCGCCCTGGGCTTCCAGGAGGCCCTGCTCACCGGCGGCGAGCCGCTGTCCCACCCCGACATCGCCACGATCCTGCCCGCGGTGGCCGCGCGCTTGCCCGTCTCGCTGATGACCAACGGACTGGCGCTCCTCAAGCACGCCCCCCTGGTGCGGGCGCACGCGGCCCGCGTCTTTGTCTCCTTCGACGCCGCCACCCCCGCCACCTACCGCCTGCTCCGCGGCGTCGACGGGCTTGATGCCCTCGTCGCCGGGGCGCGGGCTCTCGCCGGGCACGCGCTCCACGCGCGGGTGACGGTGTGGGCGGAGAACGTGGTGGAGTTGCCCGCCATCGTGGAACTGGCCACGACCGCCGGATTCACGGAGCTGAGCTTCCTCGCCGCCGACACCACGAGTGACGGTTTCGGGAACCGCGGCGACACCCGCGGCACCTCGCCCCGGCCGGAACAGGCCTTGGAGCTGGCAGCGACCCTCACGGCGCTCCGCCGCCTGCCGCTGGTGAAAACGTCAGACTATGCCATCGACCGGGTCGTCCGCCTCGCGCGGGGCCAGCGCGAGGCGCCGCGCTGCCTGGCCCCCTGGACCTCCGGCGTCGTCGACCCCTCGGGAGCCTGGCGCCACTGCTTCTTCCTCCCCACCCGAGCCGCCACCGGGGCGGGCCTGCGCGCCGCCATCGACTCGACTCGCGCCGAGCGACGCGCGCTCGACCTCCCCGGCAACCCCACCTGCAGGGCCTGCGTCTGCTGGCGCGGCTGACCCCCGGGGACGAGGACGGGCGGCCTCCTCCCGTCGGCGTCGACTCGAGGGATGCCGAGGGCACCCGCGCGTGGCCGCTGCCCGCCGCTGAGCAGAGTGTGCGGCAGCAGGGCACTCCCCGTCCCAGTTCCGCCAACTCACCGACGCCGAGACCGCCGACGGGAGTCCGGCGCAACGTGTCGTCCCCGTGAAGCGGGGGCCGGGTGGCACCTGCGAGGCGCCCAGGTCCTACCCCCGCGCGATGCCGACGCGGGAGCCCGCCGCCCGGTGGACCGGCGTCACGCCCCAGACCGAGATCCAGATGTACCCCCTCCCCCGGCCGCCAGCCCCGTCCCGAGGGACAGGCCGGCGCGCGCGGCGAGCGCCTACTGGAAACGCCAGCCCACGCCGAGGCCCACGATCGGCGTGTGGACGTACTGCTCGAGGATCCCCTCCAGCTCCACCTCCGCCGCGTCTTCCACCCTGTCCAGCAGTTCCTCGAAGAGCACGTTGGTGTCGAATTCCCGCTCGACGCGGGCGGTGGCGGCGAGTGTGTAGGAGGCGCCGAGGTCCCAGCGCAGAAATAGGCCCCGGTAGAGCGGGTGTTCCCATCCCAGTGACGCTTCCACCCGGTGCAGCGCCGCGCTGGCAGCGAAGCTGTACTTGTCGCCCGCAAACGCTGACAGGTCGTAGCCCGTGGTGGCCTCGATCACCTCGGCGCCCGTGAACCCGCCGCCGAGCCCCAGCCAACTGTAGCCGAGTTCGAACTGGAATCCCTGCCGCGGGAAGGGGCGCCACCCGAGGTGAGCGCGCAGCACCAGCGCGTTTTCCAGGGCGATCTCGATGATCTCGGCGTCGGTGTCGGTGTACCAGCCCGCGCCGGTGGCCACGTCGTTGATCGCGCCGAGGTAGGGCCGGGGCAGGACGCCGGCGGAGCCGACGACGCGCAGGCGACCGGGGCCCTCGAACACGCCCCGCACGCCCACGTCGGTGGGGAAGGCGGTCATCACCTCGGCGCTCCCGCTGGGCGTCCAGTCGCTGGCGAGGGCAAGGGCGGCGCTGACCAGCATCCGCCCTCCTATCCCACCGGCCTAGAAGCTGTACTCCACCGAGTAGCTGTCGAGAGAGACGATGATCGTCCCGGCGCTGCCATAGGCCGCCACGTAGGCGTCGCGGAGCGGCAGCAGGTCGATCGTGAGCTCCTCGCCGATCATGCCGTCGCACTCGTCGGGACGGTCGCCCTCGTGGAGCAACTCGAGGGCGGCCTGCACCGGCGAGGACTCCATGAACGCCTGGTCCGGCCAGCAGGTGCTGAACCAGTGGTCCGCGCAGCCTCCGTAGTAGCTGACAACGACCGAGAGGCTGTCGCCCACCAGCGTGACGCTGTCGACGCTGGTGTAGTAGCCGGTGGCGCTGTCACAGGCAGGGTAGGCATTGTAGTCAGTAACGTAGTTCCACGTGCAGGTATTGTCGACACAGTCGTAGCCGGCCGCCTCGGGGCAGCTACAGTCGGAGGTGGTGCCCATGTCGCACTCGGCCTCGTTCCCCTCGCCCACGAGCGCGTAGAACTCGCGGGTGTCGGCGTCGGCGCGGGCCACCCAGTCCTGGGTGCAGCCGCAACTGGTGCCCTCCAACACCTGCCCGCAGTCGCTGGCGTCAGCGCAGGTTCGGATGGACTCCGTCTCGGCCACGAAGTCGGCCACGATGTCGTCGCAGCTCCGCTCGGCGCCGGTGTCACCGCTGTCGGCCGTGTCGCCGCTGTCGGCCGTGTCGGCCGTGTCGGCCGTGTCTCCGGTGTCGTGGTCGACAGTGTCGCCCGTGTCGGCCGCCTCGGCGGAATCGCCCGAGTCCTTGGGTTCGCCGCTGCATGCGAGCAAGATGAGGATCACGTCGGCTCCAGGTAGGCCCACGGTAGCTGCAAGATCGGGGCCAGCGCTAGGCGCGGATCGACGCGTACGCCGCGACCAAGCGGGACTCCAGGTACGCGGCGGTCTCCCGGTCCAGGACGGTGAGGAAGCTGCCCCTCATGCCCCGGGTGAGCAGTACGCGGTACACGTTGAGCAACATCGCCACCGCCTTCTGCTGCACCTCCTCCTCGCTCGCACCCTTGCCGAGGCCGTTTCGGAGCTCCTTCTTGAACGCGCCGTCCTTGTTCTTGTCGAGTTGGGCCACCCACCGGCCCGAGCGCCACACGAGGTCCTCGCCCCAGATCACGCCCACGTAGTCGAACTCGAAGCCTTGCACCGAGTAGATGCTGCCCACCTGTTCGCGCTTGGACTCGTCGGTGGCCCAGAGGAAGTACTGGTTGAACTCCGGCGCCAGGTGCTGGCCGGTCTTCTCGATCCAGGGCGCGCTCCACCCGCCAAAACGCGGGTCGCTCACGTCGTGTGGCAGGCCGCGCACGGTGTCGGGCTTGGACCAGCGCCAACAGTAGGCCGCGAGCATGCGACACCGGTGGCCGGCGGCGGTTTCCAGGGCGAGTCGCTGGGCCACTCGCCCGGCGGTCGCGTCGAGGATCAACTGGTAGCTGCCCGCGCGCATCCACGACTGGTCGTTCTGCCCGTTGAACCCGAGCAGTCCCTCCACCCAGCGGATGTAGCTGTCGGACCCCGCGCAGCGGTGCTGGGCGTCGAGTTCGAAGCGCTCCACGGGGATGCCGAGCCGCGCGGCGGCCGCCTCGATCAGCGAGGACTGGCCGATTTCCCCGGTACGTACGGACTGGTTGTCGTCCAGGAAGAACGCGCTCACTTTCGCGGCAAGGATCACCTCGTCGACCATCGGCTTGTCGGTGAGCCACTTCACCATGCCGTTCGGGTACTTGATCCGGCGGTGTTCCCACAGGCGGTGGGCCTCGTCGCCCACGACGAGGTCGATGTCGCCGGGTTGACGCTCGCCGGCCTTGGCCACGTCGATGAACGTGGTGAAGATGTCGCTCACCGGCAGCTCCTTCTTCTTGCGCTTGCCAAAGGCCGCTTCCAACAGGGGCTTGGCGTGGGCGAGGGTGCGTCCCTTCAAGACGGTCTGGAAGGCCTTGGAGCCGGTGGCGTGGACGACCTTCCAGTGTTTCCGAGCGGCGTCGGCGAGCAACTGGATGGCGAGCACGCTCTTCCCGGTCCCCGGGCCGCCGCGGACGATGATCACCCGGCGTTCACCCGACTCGCGGGCGGCGACCACCGCGTTGTGAATGGCCCAGTACACGGTCTTCTGCACGTCGAGCAGGTTCCACGTGTGCTCGGCGGTGATGGTTTGCACCACGAGATCCAGCAGCTTGGTCGACGGCTTCAGTGGCGCGGTCTCGACGCGGTGGGACACGTCGGCCGCGGGGCCGGGCGCGAGGCGCGCGCGCAGCAACGACGTGAGGCGCTCCGCGTCGGCCGCCCCGAACACCGGGTAGTACTCGTCGAGTCCCGGGAAGTCGACGCGGCTCCGCAGCAACGACAGCGCGTTGCTGCCCCGGAGGTTGTGGAGCCACGCGAGGCCGTCGAGTTCGATGGGATCCGCGGCAGCGGCGTCGAAGGCCGAGTGGAAGTGCCGGAGGTGAACCACGTAGCCCCGCACCTGGGCGGAAGGGTGGAGGCGAACGGCAGGCAGGTTCCCCGCGCCCGGCGTGAGCACGTGCTCGGGGTACGGCCCGCGCTCCACGCTCGTCCACTGCTTGAGTTCGAGGAGTACCGCCCGCGCCTGGCCCAGCGCGTCCCGCCCGGTCAACAACACGTCGCACCGGGCCGCGCTCATTGGCATCATCAACTCGACGAAGACGTCGCTCGCCAACAACGCCGCGTCCGAGAGCAACGTCGCGAGGCTGGCCAGCGAGTTCCGCCACGACGCCAACTCCTGCGTGCCCGCGGGGGACTGCGCGCTGGCCGCGCGGTCGGCGAGCGTCATCACGAGCGAGCCGTCGTGCGCGAGCCGGCAGAACTCGGCGACCGGCCCGTGGTAGTAGCTGCGAGAGATGGTGCGTTCCTCGAGCGCGGGAAGGTACCACGGGGCCACTCCATGTGCGGAGCGACCCAAGCTTCGACCGCCGTCTCGGGGCACGCCCCCCACCGCGCGTCACGTCGGTCTCCTCGACCTTGCATCCCCGGTGTACGATGCGGATAGCCCGGAACTAGCGTGCACCTGTCCACCCTCCGTCGCCAGCTCCTCGTGCTCGTGGGCTTGCCGTTGGCGGGCTGTGCTGCCCGTCCCGAGGGCGAGGTTTGTACCCCCGACCTGCAGCGGACCGACGACCGCCTCGATGTCCCCGCCGAGAGCGTGTTCTTGTCCTGCGTGGTCGAGCCGGAAGGCGGGTGCGCGCCGGCGGACGAGATGGCGTTCGACGACCTGGCCGCGACGGGCGACGCCTCCTGCTGGTACGACGGGAACGTGCTCTGCGGCCCCGACCAGGCGGACGGCGAGAAGTGCTGCTACGAGGTGGAGATCACCGGCGAGACCTGCGAGGGACGACCCTTCGCGCCCACCGGCGAGTCTCGGCACGCCGCCCCGGGTACCACGCACTGGGGCAGCGAGGTGGCGCCGAGGCGGGCGCCGGCGGAGGTGGCCCGTGCCTGGCGCCAGGCGGCGCTGGACGAGCACGCCTCCGTCGCGAGCTTCGCTAGGTTCACCCTGCAACTCCTCGCGCTTGGGGCGCCGCCAGAACTGGTGGCAGGGGCGACCCGGGCGCAGGCTGACGAGGTCCGGCACGCGCGGGCGGCCTTCGGCCTGGCTGCCGCCCTGGGCGACGACGGCGCGGTCGGCCCGCTCGACGTGCGTGGCGAGGTCGACGCCGAGCCGCTGACGGTCCTTCGCGAGACCTTCCTGGGTGGCTGCGTGGGCGAGACGGTCGCCGCCGCCGTGGCCGCGGCCGCCAGCGAGCAGGCGACGGACCCGCACACCAGGGACCTCCTCGCCAGCATCGCGGCCGACGAGACGCGCCACGCCGCGCTGGCCTGGAAGACGGTGCGCTGGCTGCTGGCGGCGCACCCTCACCTTCGCGACGCGCTGGGAACGCTGGTTGCAGTGCGTCCCGCAGGCGGCCCAGCCACCGCCGAGGCGCCGGGCTGGGGACGGCTGGACGCGCGCGAGCAAGACGCCCTCGTGGCGGCGGTGATGGCGAGGGTGGTGCGCCCCCTGCTGTCGGCGGTGCTCGCGGAGCAGGCCAGCCCGAGTGACAGCGGCTCGCGTTCGGTGGAGCCGAAGATGGGAATTGAACCCACGACCTGCTGATTACGAATCAGCTGCTCTACCCCTGAGCTACTTCGGCGGCGGGCCACGTCTATGCGCCGACCTGGGGCTCGTCAAGCGGCGCAGCGGGCAACGACCCGCGCGCCGTCAGCGTTGAACGAAGTCGGTGAGGCTGGCCGAGCCGTCGTCGTCGACCACCGGCGGCTCCACGTGGCGGCGGTAGAGTTCCTTGAATGGCGCAGACTGAGTCGCGACACCCGTGAGGTAGGCGATCTCGCCCTCGCCGTCGACCGGCGCGAACAGCCCCGCACGTCCTACCGGGACAATCTTCGCCTCGGCCAGGGCGAGGTGGTACTGCCGGAGCCGGGCCGCCGTGGTGTAGGACCACACCGGGTGCTGGTCCTCCACGCGCTGCACCCGGGCCTCGGCGGCCTCGGCGTCGGTGGCGCCCAGGGCGTGCAGGCCCCTGACCACCTCGTCGACGAGCGCGTCGGCACCCCCGCTCCAAGCGGCGTCCTGGGCGTCGGCCGCGAACTGCACGGAGACGTGGCCCGCGAGCCCGCCGTTGCCCGGCAACAGGCCATGCCGCACGAGGCGGTAGGCACCGAACGGCGCGTGGGCGACGTGGGTCACGAAAGGCAGCGAGGCGCCGCCCTTCACGGTGACCTCGACCGCGTGACGACATGACAGTCGCGACACCTCGTTATCGACACCGGGGGGTGCTGCCGCGCCGAGCCACGCGACGACATCCTGGGGCGGCGCGTCGACAAACACGTCGCCCTCGACATCGCCGAGACGGGTACTCACCCGGCCCGTCGCGACCGACGTCACGTCGGCGTCGAGCACCACTTCGACCCCTTCGAGGTCCTCCGCCATCCGGGCCGCCGGGCCTGCCTCGAAGGCCGCGAGGCGCCCGCCGGGGGCGGCGTGGTGCAAGCGGGCGACGTTGACGGTGACCTCCGCCGGGTCCCCGAACCGTCGGCGACAGTAGGGGGCGTAGAGGTGCTCGAAAGCCGGCTCGCCGAAGTGCTGGACTACCCACTCCCGGTACGTGCGCGTTTCCTTACCCCCGCCCAGCAACTTCGCCAGTTCCACGGCGCCCCGGGCCCGGCTCCACGCCGCCATGGCGCCCGGCAGCGCCGAGGCCGAAAACAGCGAGGGCAGCACCGCCCGCGAGAGCGGCAGCGCGTGCACGCACCCGCAGTCCTCCGACGCCCCAGCCGCCAGTCCCGCCGGGAGACCACGCACCTCGCGCCACCGCGCAGGCACCACCGAGAACGCCTCGGCGCCCAGGCCAAGCGGCACTTCCGGGAACGCCAGCCCGCCTACTGCCGGGCCCCGCTGCAAGAGGATAACCCTGCGCCCCGCGCGACGAAGTGCTCCCGACGCGCGCACCGCGCCCGGACCACCACCGATCACCACCGCGTCTGCCATCCGGGACTCCGCTCTGCGCTGCCGCTAATCCGCGCCGCGCGATACCGGCCGTGCATGGACGGCCCCGCGGCGACCGCCGACGTAATCATCGGGCGTGGTGATTGCATCGTCCTCGTGCGCCGGCGGTGGCCGCCCCCCGGCTGGGCGCTGCCCGGTGGTTTCGTCGAGGCCGGCGAGCGGGTGGCCGAGGCCGCCATCCGCGAAGCCCTGGAGGAGACAGGGCTCCGGGTCACACTGTCCGCGTTGCTCCACGTCTACAGCGACCCCGCCCGGGATCCCCGCCGACCCACGCTCTCGGCCGTCTTCGTGGGCTCGGCCGTGGGCGACCCCAAAGGCGGCGACGACGCGGCCGAGGCCCACTGGTTCCGCCTTGACGACCTCCCCTCCCCAATTGCCTTCGACCACGCGCAGATCATCGAGGACTACCGCCACTTCCTCGCGACTGGGCTGCGACCGGATCCCGAGCGCTGAGTCTTTCACGACGGGGTCGGAGGTTAAGTGTTAAGCCTTTCTGCCGCGAGCGCCCGGCGGGGCAGCCCGCCCCGCCGAGGGTTCGCCTAGACCGAGAACGATCACCGGTTGACGATCCTCGGCGCGGTGCTCACCCTGCGCCGCCATGCCGCTCGGCGTCCAAATCGTGTTCCGCGCGGTCGACGACCGCGTGCTGGCGCCCACCCCGGCCGCGCGACGAGCTTTCGTGGGCGTCATGCTGCGGGTGGGGGAGCGCCACGGGCTCTACGGGTGTGGCCTCGCCGACACCCACGGCCACGCGGCGTTGGCGCAGCCAGACGTGGGCCGCTTCGTGCAGTCAGCCACGCTGGCGCTCGGTCATCCCCTCGACGCGGAGCTCGTGCCGCCGTCACTGTGGCCCATCCGCGACACCTGGCATGCGGAGAAGGTGCTCGCCTACGTGCACCGGCAGGACCAGCACCACGGTGTCGGGCTGGATCCGCTCCGAGAAGGCACGACGCTCCCCGCCCTGTTCGGCCTCCGGGTGGACGGGCGGTGGCTCGCCGAGCGCGTGCGCGCGCTGTTGCCCAGGGTGAACCGCCGGGACCTCCTCGAGCAGTGGGGAATCCAGCGGCTCGACGAGGCGGAGGCGCTGCACCACCTGTCGGAGGCTGCGGCCGCCGCCGTTGGCCTGCCGTCGCTCACCGGGCGGCAGACGATCGTGGTCGCCGCCAGGCGGGCGGCCGTACACGCGTGTCGCGGCCCTGCAACCGAGGCCGTCGCGGCGGCGCTGGGCCTCACCAGCCGCGCGGTGAGAAAGCTCCGCGCGCAGCCGCCGAATAGCGAGCTCGTGCGGGCCATTCGCCTCCAGATGGGCCTGAGGGCGGTCGCTCCCGCGCCCCGGACGCTCCTGGGCGAGACGCGCTCGGCAGCGGGAGAGGCCTGACCCCGGGACAGAACCGGGGGGGTTGAGCGCTCACCCCTCGACTTGGTTCCGCCCGGGAGCCCGGCGCCCGGAACGAACCGGGGGGAGTGAGCCCTCACCCCTCGACTTGGTTCCGCCCGGGAGCCCGGCGCCCGGAACGAACCGGGGGGAGTGAGCCCTCACCCCTCGACTGGGTTCCGCCTCCTGCCCTCCACCCACCCGAGGCCGACGAGGATCCGCCGGGCCCGGTGTGTTGCAGCCCGGCCTATGTGATCCACCCTTGGTTCGGCCAAGCTGATCCACCC
>CAYHRZ010000186.1:0-9389 GCA_964359125.1 uncultured Klebsiella sp.
CTCACCGAGGAAGACGACAGCCTCGCCGACAGCTTCTTCTCCTCCCCCGCCATCGGCGACATCGATGGCGACGGCAACTACGAGATCGTGGTCGGGGGTGGCGACCAGCAACTCTACGCTTGGGAAACCGACGGAAGTTACGTGACCGGCTTCCCCGTGCGCCTGGCCTGGCCCGACGAGGTGCTCGATCGCCGCCGCATCGTGGCCTCCCCCGCCCTCGGCGACATCGACGGCAACGGCACCGACGACATCGTCATCGGCACCAACGAGACGATCACCGAGGAACACGCGGCGCTGTACGCGGTCGATGGCACGGGGAAGGTGATGCCCGGCTGGCCGATCCGGCTGTATGGCCTCTTCGTGGACGTGCTGCCGATGGTGGGTCAGGGCGTGCCCAACTCGGCGGCCCTGGTGGACCTCGACGGCGACGGGCTACCGGAGGTCGTCACCCATGGACTGGCGGGCGACGTGGAGATCGTCCACGGCGACGGCACCGACTTCTTCAAGACGAAGTCCGCGCTGTCGGCCTATGGCCCGGCTAGCAACGTTTCTGACACCACGGTCTTCCCGCTCATCAACTCCCCGTCGATTGGTGACCTCGACGGCGACGGCGTACCCGACATCGTCAACGGCGCGGCGGGCTTCGACTACGCCCGGGGTACCGACGACGACGGCCAACGTTACGACTTCGACCACGCGCTGGCGGGCTGGAGCGGCGTGGATGGCAACTTCCTACCCGGCTTCCCCCGTTTGATCGAAGACTTACAGTTCTTCGCCAACCCTGCCGTGGTCGACATCGACGGCGACCAGCGCATGGAGGCGATCACCGGTAGCGGCGGCTTTGTCGTCCACGCGTGGAACGCGGACGGCGAGCAGCCCGCGGGCTGGCCGAAACTGACCGGACAGTGGGTGATCGCGTCGCCGGCGGTGGGCGACATCGACGGCGACGGCACCATCGAGGTGGTCGTGGGCACGCGCGAGGGCTACCTGTTCGCGTGGCACACGGGCACTTCCACCGGCGCGGACGCCGGCTGGGTGCGCTTCGGCCACGACAACCGCAACACCCACAACTACGACGTGCCCCTCGACGGTTGGAACACCTGGTCCGCCGACCAGCCCAAGGATCTCGCGGCCACCACCTGCGGTTGCAACGGCGGGGGGAGCCGGCCCGCGGGGGGGGGCGGGCCCGGGGGGGGCGGGGGGGGGGGGGGGGGCGGCGGGTGGCGGGCCCCGGGGGGCCGGTAATCCCCCCCCCCCGGCTCCAACGGTGGAGGCAGCACCGGGCCCAGGCCCCTGAAGCCCGCCCGTCGACCTCCTCGGACTGGTTGTCACCGGCTCTGGTGCTAGTCCTTGGCCTGGCAACGCGCCTGCTGGTCTTGTCGGCGCTGCCGGTGATGCCCGGCGGCGACAGCTACGCGCGGCTGGCCGACCCGAGAGTGCTGGTGAAGGCGGTGTGGTTGCCCGCCTACCAGTCCACGCTCGCCGCCCTCTCGTTCTTCACCAGCGAGCCAAGCGCTTTCCGAGTCCTGACGGCCGTCGAGGGCGGCCTGGCCTGCGCCGCGGGCGCCTGGTGCGCCCGGGCCTGGCTCGGCCCCGCAGCCGGGTGGGTGGTTGGGTTGGGCATGTCGGTGTCGCCGGTCTTCGTGCTGCCCTCGGTGGGCCTGTACCAGGAACCGCTCTTCTGGGCGGTGTCGCTGGCGGCGGTCGCCACCGCTCGGTCGCGCGGCGGAACGGCCCCCGCCACGGTGGCACTGGTGGCGTTGTCGTGCCTCTGTCGCTACGAGGGGTGGGCCCTGGCGCTGGCCTACGCCGCGTTCGTCCGCCGCCCGGTGGCCCTGCTGCCCCTCCTGGTCCCAGTGGGTTGGATGGCCTCGCAGGGAGGCGTGTCGTCCGACGGCACGGCCCCGTTGCGCGTGGACTTGAGCCTCGCTCGACTTGGAGAACACGCGGCGCTGCTCTGGGAGCTCGATCGCCGCTGGGGCGGCGCCCCACTGGCCCTCCTCGGCGGGCTGGGCGCGGCCCTGGCCGTTGCCCGCCGGCGGGCTACCCGGCCCGCACTGTGGACGGCGGGGTTCTTGCTGGTGTCGGTGCTTGGCCTGGCGTGGCTGTCGCCCTACGCCCCCGACACCAACCCGCGGCAACTCCACGCGCCCCTGCTCGCGCTGCTCGCGCTCGGGGGCTGGGCGCTCGACGCGCACCTCGCGGGCGCGACTCGCAGAGCGCAGGGCCTGACCACCGCGTTCGCTGCCCTGGTGGTGGTCGTCCTGCCCGCCGTGACCGTGTGGCCCGCGTTGCTCCGGGAGCAAGAGGACAACGAGGCGGCCGCTGTGGTGGCGGCCGGCCGGTGGCTCCGGGGGCTCCCCGAGGGCCCCAGGCCGCTGGTCCTCGACCCCGGCTTGCGGGCGTTCCCCGAGGCCCCGACCCTCGCCTGCGAGGCGGTGCGCGCGTACGCCAGGGTCCCGGTGCGGTGCGATCACGAGCCTTCCGGCGTGCTCGACGAGGGGGTGGAACTCGTCGTCCAGGCCCGGGAGGTCCAGCCCTGGCGACCGGTCCACGTGGCCTTCGCCGCGGAGCAAGCGGCCGGCGGCTGGGCGCTCGCCGCGCTGTCCCCGTTCGCGGCCTGGACTCGCGCGCCGGGCCGGACGCGTGCACCCGCCCGCGAGGCCGAAGGCTGGGCGGGGCCGGCCTGTGAGCCTGCCGTCGCGACAGCCCTCCCCGCCGTCGCCGGGGGCGAGCGCGAGGCCCGGCGGCACGCGCTCTACGCCAACGGCACCGCGAGCTTCCCCTCCCCGGGCAACGGTACGCTATACCTGTGGCTCTGCGGCACCGAGGCCGGTGGCGCGGGCGCCGCCCTCGGCGTGACCACGCCCGCGCTCAGCCGCACCGTTGCCTTGCTGCCCTCGTACACCCCGGCCGACCTCGGGCCGGTGTCGCTGGGCGACCTCGTGACCCTGAGTTTCAGCGACGACCTCGTCGAGGAAGGACAGGATCGAAACGTGTTTCTGGGCGCGGTGGAGGTCCGCTGAGCGGTCAGGCGCCCTACGGCGGCAGGACGACCGAGAGCTTGGTGAACCCGGCCGCTTCCAGTTGTGGGCGGATGACGCTGACGTCGCCCACCAGCACGAACACCGCGCGGGCGGGGTCGTAGGCCGCCATCGCGGGCGTGACACTCTCCGCCGGGAGCGCCCCGATGGCGGCGAGGTCTGTCGCGAGCGTGTCGGCGGGGAGCCGGTCGTCGTGCGGGTCGGAGTAGGCCAGCGCCGTGTCGGCCACGGTTTCCAGGGTTTGCACGATGTCCTGCCGGAACGCCCCCTGGGCCTTGCCCAGCTCCTCGGCGGTGATGCCCTCGCGGATGCCGTCCAACTCGCCGAGTAGATCCACCAGCGCGGGGCCGGTCACGTCGGCGCGGATGCGGGTGCGGATCACCAGTGTGCCGCCGTGGCGGTGCTGGTCCAGCGCCGCGCGCACCCCGTAGGTGTACGCGCGCTTCTCGCGCAGGAGGCTGTTGAGCCGGGAGGTGAAGGTGCCGCCAAGGGCGATGGTGCCCGCGCGGGTGGCCGTGGTGGCCGCGCTCCCCGCTTCTAGGCCCGGGAAGGCGATGTAGAACCCCGTTTGACTGCTACCTGGGGCGTCGACGAGGTAGATGGGCTCGTTGGTTTGGATTGACGCGGCCGGGGGCGCCAGCGCGGCCAGCGTGCGCCCCTTCCACGCCTTGCCCAGGCGAGACTCCAGGGCCGACACGACGAGCGCGGGCTCCACGTTGCCGGCCACCGTGATGGTGGCGCCGGTGCTCCCCCACGCCGCCCGGTGCCAGCGCTTGATGTCGCCTCGCGACACCTTGGCGATACCCGCCGCGGTGCCGTCGGCCGGGCGGCCGTAGGGGTGCGCGGCCCCCCAGTAGAGCGAGAGCGCGGTGCGGCTCGCGACATACGCCGGCTCGTCCATCGACGACGCGAGCCCGGCCAACAACAGCTCCCGCGCCTTCTTCACCTCGGCGCCCGTGAACTTCGGGCGCAGGATCATCTGGGCCACCAGGTCCAGGCCCGCGTCGAGCTGGTCGGTGCTGCCCGAGAGCATCACGTAGCTGCCATCGGGGCCGGCGTCGGCCTCGATCGACAGCCCCCGGCGCTCCGCCTCGGCCGCGAAGGCCTCGGCGCTGAGCTTGCCCGCGCCCCGCTGCATACACTCGATGCCCATGGCGGCCGTGCCTTCCTTGCCCACGGGATCCAGCGAGGATCCTCCCGGCGTGCTGATCACCAGCGTGAAGAGCGGGAGAGTGCCCGAAGGGATCGCCCAGACACTCGCCCCGTTGCCGAGAATGGTGGAAGATGGGGTGGGGGGCGAGAACGGTGCCGGGGCGAGCACCGTCGGCCGTGGCCCGAGAGGGTCGGGCGGCGGGGCCACCGGCGCCTCCGCCAACGGGGGTGGGGGCGCGGCCTTGGACTTGGCGAGGGCCGCGCCCGGCGCGAAACACAACGAACACAACAACAGGGTGCGCATCATGGCTTGCTCCCGGATTCGGCGCTCGCCGCGGGTTGGGGTTCGGGATTGACCACGATCTTGGTGGCAAGCTCGGGCTTGAGGAACTGCGCGACCGCCGCCGAGATCGCCTCGGGCTTGGCGGCGGCGAAACGCTCCACGTCGTTCTTGAGCCAGTCAGGCGTGCCGGTGTAGGCCCAGTAACGGTTCAAGGTCTCCGCCCGGTTCTGCAGCGGCTCGAGCTCCTGGAACTGGGCCACCTTCCGCTGGTTGCGGAGCCGCTCCATTTCCGCGGGCGTGGGTGGTGTGTTGGCCAACGCCGCCAACTCTTCGCGGATCGCGAGGTCCAGGGTGTCGACGCTGACGCCGTCCATGGGCAGCGCGTTGAGGTAGAATATGCCCCCGTACTCGATGCCGTACTGCCCCACCGAGAGGTCCTGGGCGAGCCCACTGTCGACCAGACGCCGGTACAAGCGCGACGACTCACCCCCCGCCAGCACGTCGGCCACCAGTTCCATCTCGGCGTCGCCCGGCGCGTACTTGGCCGGGCTGTGCCAGAACAGGTTGAGTTGCGGGTATTCCACCTGGTCGGTGATGGTGACCAGCGGCTTCTGGGGCTTCGACGTCCGCTCCCCGCCCCACCGCGCCGGCAACTCCTTCCGCTCGAGCACCGAGAAGTACTTCTCGATCATGGGCTTCACCCCGGCGCTGTCGAAGTCGCCCGCCACCACCAGCGAGGCGTTGTTGGGCACGTACCAGCTACGGAAGAAGCCGTTGACGTCGTCGACGCTAGCGGCCACGAGGTCCTCATGGCTGCCGATGACGCTGTGCGCGTAGGGGTGACCCTCGGGGTACAACGCCGTGGTCATCTCGATCTCGACCATGCCGTAGGGGCGGTCCTCGTTGGACTGCCGCCGCTCGTTGCGCACCACCTCCCGCTGGATGTCGAGCTTCTCCTGGGTCATCGCCTCGTCGAGTGACAACATCCGGTCGGCTTCCATCCAGAGGAAGGTCTCCAGGAGGCCCGACGGCCCCACCTCGTAGTAGTTGGTGGCGTCTTCCATGGTCCAGGCGTTGTTCCAACCGCCGTGGGCCTCCATCACCTGGTCGAAGCCACTGCCGGGCAAGCGGGTGGTGCCCATGAACATCAGGTGTTCGAACATGTGGGCGAAGCCGCTGCGACCGGGGGCCTCGTCCTTGCTACCCACCCGGTACCAGATGTCGACACACACGCTCGGCAGGCGGTGGTCCTCGACAAGGATCACCTGGAGCCCGTTCGGCAACTCGTAGCGTTCGTAAGGGATCGCCGGGGTGTCGTCGGCGACGGCCAGGGAGATGAGGATCACGAGTGGCTCCCCAGCGACTCGAGCCAGCGCTCCGCCTCGATGGCCGCCGCGCAGCCGGTGCCCGCGGCCGTGACCGCCTGCCGGTAGTAGTGGTCCGCCGCGTCGCCACAGGCGAACACGCCCTCCACGTTGGTGGCGGTCCGACCGGGCTTCGGGACCAGGTAGCCGAGCTCGTCGTGGTCGATCCAGTCGACGAAAGGACGGGTGTTGGGCTCGTGGCCGATGCCCAGGAACATGCCCCCGATGGGCTTGACGTAGGCCTCGCCGGTGCTGCTGTTCGCCAGGCGCACCGCCTCGACGGTCTTCTCCCCGAGGACTTCGACCACCTCGGTGTTCCACACCATCTCGATTTTCGGGTTGTTGAAGGCCTTGTCCTGCATGGCCTTGCTCGCGCGCAGCTTGTCGCGACGCACCACGAGGAACACCTTGGTCGCGAAGCGGGTGAGGAACGTGGCTTCTTCCACGGCGGTGTCGCCCCCGCCCACCACGATCAACTCCTTGCCCCGGTAGAAGAACCCGTCGCAGGTGGCGCAGGCGCTGACCCCGTAGCCGCGGAGGCGGGTTTCGCTCTCCAGGCCCAGGTACTTCGCGTCGGCGCCCGTGGCGATGATCAGCACGTCGCACGTGTAGGTGATGCCGTTGGCGGTGTTGAGCGTGAACGGCCGCTGGCCGAGGTCGCAGGACTGGACTTCGTCGAACTCGAAGCGGGTGCCGAAACGCTCCACCTGGGCGCGCATCCGATCCATCAGCTCCGGCCCCATGATCCCCTCGGGGAAGCCCGGGTAGTTCTCCACGTCGGTGGTGATCGTGAGCTGCCCGCCTGGACGGATGCCGTCGAGCACCAGCGGCTTGAGGTTGGCGCGGGCGGTGTAGAGCGCGGCGGTGAGGCCGGCGGGGCCGGATCCACAGATGATGACGGTCTCGTGGGGCACGGGGTCCTCGGGTTGGAGCCCGCGCGTTTATCCCGCCGGATAGCCCCGCGCGTGGACTCCCTGCGCTCCTACCTGGTCGACAACGCCCGCGACCTCGGCTTCGCGGAGGCGCGTTTCGCCAGCGTCGATCCCGCCCTCGACATGGCGCACTACGACGCGTTCCTCGCCCAGGGCTGGCACGGCGAGATGGGCTGGCTGAGCTCCGGTCGCGATGCGCGGGCGGCGATCCGCTCACTCTTGCCGGGGGCGCAGACGGTGCTGGTCCTGGCGTTCGACTACGGCGGGCTGGCGCCAGACCCGGGCGGCCTGACCGGTCGGGTCGCCAGCTACGCCTGGGGCGGCGACTACCACAACGTCGTGCTCAAGCGCCTGCGGCGACTGCAGTCTCGCTTGAACCGGGCCTTCCCGGGGGTGGGCAGCTACGCCTCCCTCGACACCCGCCCGGTGTTCGAGCGGGCCTGGGCCGCCCGTGCCGGCCTCGGCTTCGTTGGCAAGAACGCCTGCCAGGTCTTGCCGGGCCGCGGCTCGACGTTCTTCCTCGCCACCCTCGCCCTCGACCGGGAGGTCGACCCGGACCAACCCGTGGGCGATCACTGCGGGCGGTGCACGCGGTGCGTGTCGGCCTGTCCCACGGCGGCGATCCTGCCCACCGGGGGACTCGTGGCCACCCGCTGCATCAGCTACCTCACCATCGAGGCCGACGCCCCGGTACCCGCTGCCCTGCGCCCGCTGGTGGGTCGCTGGGTTTTCGGCTGCGACGACTGCCAAGACACCTGTCCCCACGACCGCCCCGTGGTCGTCGAACCGAGCCTGCGCCCGCGCCACGCCTGGCTCGACTTGCCCGCGCTGTTGAGCATGGACGACGAGGCGTTGGTGGCCCGCTTCGCGGGCACCCCGCTACGCCGTGCGGCGGGCCCACGCCTCCGGCGGAACGCCGCGATTGTACTAGGTAATATCGGCGACCTCGCGGCGCTCCCGGCGCTGGAACTGGCCGCGAGGGATCCCGCCGCGGTCGTCGTCGACGCGGCGGAGTGGGCGATCGACACACTCAGGCGGTAGAGTCGGGCCCCGATGTGCCCTCCGTTGCGCTCGCTCGTCCCGCTGCTGCTCCTCGCCGCCTGCAGGCGGGAGGGCGCAAGTTCGGGCGACGACACCGGCACTGTCGCCGACGGGATCCCCACCACCACCGAGGTGGAGGAACTCCCCGGCACGGTAGACTTCGGCTGCGACCCCGCAGCGGTCACGGTCGACGGCTTGGAGGGCGACACGCTGACGATGACTTTCGCCTGTGCGGGCGACGCGGTCGTCGCCCAGTGGTCGCTGGTGAGCGGGCCGACGGGCGCCACCGTGGACGGCGCGGCCGGCACGGTCACGTGGGCCACCGACCTCGCGTCCGCCGGGGCGTCGCAGGTCGTCGTGGCGGCCGAGGGTGAGGGTGTGGAGTACGCCTCCGGCTGGTTCCGGGTGACCGATGCCCTCGGCGAACCCGGCAACGTGGGCGTGGATCCCGCCACCTACACGACCGAGTTCGGCCTGCCGGTGTTCCACCTCGCGGTGCCCGAGGGCACCAACATGAGCAAGATGTGGCCCACCACCGCGTACTACCGGGGGCGTAGATTCGACGTGGAGATCCAGTACCGGGGCGCCACGAGCAGCCACTACCCCAAGCGTAGCTTCCGGGTTGACTTCCCGCCAGACCAGGAGTTCGAGGACGAGGACGAGGCCTTCCCCAAGCGACGGAGCATCTGCCTCACCACCACGTTCGACGACAACGCCTACTTTCGCCAACTGGTGGTGTACGACCTCTGGAACGCAATGATGCCGACCCGACAGCAGATCGAGTCGTTCTTCGCCGTGTTGTACCTCGACGGCGCGTACATGGGCCTCTACATGCTGACCGACCGGATCAACGGCGAGTGGTGGGAGGACTACGGCCACTTCGAAGACGGCAACCTGTACAAGTCGGTGGATCACTCCGCGAACTTCTTTCCCACCTTCGCCGGGGAAGAGAAGACCAGCCTGCACAGTGGCTGGGAGAAGAAGTCGGGACTGGACGAGGAAGACTTCAGCGACCTCGACGCCTTCATGCTCTTCGTGTACGAGGCCGACGACAAGACCTTCGACCGAGCCATCGGCGGCCAGGTGCTGGTGGAGGAATGGTTCGACTGGTGGGCGCTGGCGTACTACACCGCTGCGTTCGACACGGTCGGCAAGAACGCGTACTTGTACAACGACCCCGCAAGCCCCGGGTGGCGGCACGCACCCTGGGATTTCAACCACTCGCTTGGCCAGCGGTACACGACCGAGCGGGAGTTGGCGAGCAACGACTGGGACCTGACGGCGGAGAACGGGATGTTCACCCGCCTACGGTACTCCGAGGCCTACGGGAGCGAGATGCAGCAGCGCTTCCGCGACCACCGGCAAGGCGTACTCACGCCGGAATACATCGAAGCGCTCATCGATGGCTACATCGAGCGGATCGACGACTCCGCCCGCCGAGACTGGAGCGTGTGGCGCGAGAGCTACCGCAACTACGACACCTGGAGCGACCGCACCGACTTCACCGAGTACGACGAGGAAGTGGCCTATATCCGACAGTGGGTGCACGACCGGCACGCGTACCTGGAGGAGT
>CAYHRZ010000187.1:0-9387 GCA_964359125.1 uncultured Klebsiella sp.
CCAGGACCGGGATGTCGTCGCGGCGCAGCCGTAGCGGCGGGACGGTGACGGTCGCGAGCCGCAGGCGGTAGTACAGGTCCTGGCGGAATCGCCCGTCGTTGATGAGCCCGTCGAGGTCGTGGTGGGTGGCCGAGACCAGCCGCGTGTCGAGTTGACGTGGCCGGGGCTCGCCCACCCGGCGGTACTCGCCTTCCTCCAGCACGCGGTTGAGCTTCACCTGCAAGCTGGCGGGTAGTTCGCCCACCTCGTCGAGGAAGAGGGTGCCGCCCTGGGCGAGGTCGAAGAGGCCGGGGCGCTCGGGGGCGCCCACGGCGTAGGCGCCCCGCGCCACGCCGAACAATTCCGTCTCGAGGTGGTCCTCGTGGATGGCCGCGCAGTTCACCGCGATGAACTCGCCGCGCCCGCGCAGTCGGTGAAGTTCCCGCGCCACCACCTCCTTGCCGGTGCCGGTCTCGCCGGTGATCAGCACCGGCACCGGCATCGGGCCGAGCCGATCCAGTTGACGCCGGACCTCCTGGGCTACGGGCGAAACGCCCACGAACCCGCTCTCCGCCGCGCCCAGGGCGTCCTCGAGGTCACGGGCGCGGTTCACCAGCCGGTGACGCTCCGCCGCCCGGCGGACCACCCGCAGCAACTCGTCGGGCTCGAAGGGCTTGGCGAGGTAGTCGTAGGCGCCGGCCTTCAGCGCCGCGACGGCCGAGGGCACGTCGGCGTAGGCGGTCATGAGGATCACCTCCGGGGGACGTTCCCCGGCCCTGGCGGCGGCGAGCACGTCGGTGCCCAGCGCGCCGGGCATCCTGACGTCGGAGATCACGACGGACCACCCCCCCTCCGCCAGCCGCGAGATGGCCTCGTCGCCGTCGGCGGCGCCCTCCGCGTCGAACTCCCGTCGCAGCGCGCGGAGGAGCACGTCGCGCAGGTTCTCCCGGTCCTCGGCGAGCAGTACCCGGTCAGCCATGTCGCACCTCCCACCGCGCCACTGTACCGCCCCCCGGCCGGTCCTCGTGGACGATGCGGCCGCCGAGGGCCCGCGCGATGCGTTGCGACACCGCCAGGCCCAGACCCGTGCCCTCCGGGCGCCCGGTGACGAAGGGCTCGTAGAGCCGGGCCCGGACGGCGGGTGGTAGCCCTGGGCCGCGGTCGCGCACCTCCAACGATCCCCCCAGCGCGACGACATCCACCGGCTCCGTCGCCGAGGCATCCACCGCGTTGCGGACGAGGTTGTCCAGGACCTGCCGCACGGCCG
The DNA here is from genome assembly GCA_964359125.1 of uncultured Klebsiella sp. GTDB lineage: Bacteria > Myxococcota_A > UBA796 > UBA796 > SXON01 > SXON01. The sequence continues at coordinate 1,247 of CAYHRZ010000187.1, forward strand.
TCGGCGCGGCGTGGACGGACACGGGGGGGCCGCCTTCCCAGCGGATGGTGACGCCTCGGGAGTCGGCATAGGGCATGGCGCGCTCCACGGCGGCGGCCGCGGCCTCGTCGACCCGCACCTCGGTGGGCTCGGCCTCGCCGGGGCGCGCGTAGCCGAGGAGGCCCGCGATCACCCGGCGCGCGTGGTCGGCCTCCGCCCGTATCCGTCCCGCGTCGATGGGGTCGGCGCGGGTCTCGGCCAGGATCGCCATCACCGGGCTCATCAGCTCGTGGGCCACGGCCCCGGCAATCTCGCCCAGGGCCTGGACGCGCTCCCGCTCGACCAGCCGCACCTCGGCGGTGTTCACTCGCTCGACCATCTCGTTGAATGCGCGGCCTAGCTCCGCGATCTCGTCGGCGCCGTCGGCGGGGGCGCGGGCGTCTTTCCGCTCGGCGAAGGCGCGGACGGCGGCGCGTAGGCTGTCGACCGGGCCGAGGATCCCCCGGGCCAGGCGAGCCGACACCAGGGCGGCGAGGATGGCGCCGCTGACCACCACGAGCGCCACCGCCACCCAGCCGCGGCGGGTTTCTTCGCTCACCCGGGCCATGTCGGCCATCTCAGCCTCCCCGAGTTGACGGATGGAGGTGTCGATCGTGGCCTGCACGGCCGCGGCGTGGCTCTCGGCAACGCGGTGTAGCTGCGCGGCCGTCTCGCGGTCCAGGGCCCCCTCGCGGACGCGTGGGACCACCTCCCGCTCGAACCACGCCGACGAGGCGACCACCTCGGCGCGCAGCGGCTGCAAGACCAGGGGGAACGGCCCCTCCACGGACTCCGCCGCGGCGATGGCCGCGTCGACGGCGAGGGCGTCGTCGGTCAGGTGATCAAGGTGATCCGGCCCGCCCTCGATGAACGTGTGCGCCTGGTGCACGTAGAGTTCGCGGGACTTGCGGGCCACGTCGAGCAGCGCCTGCCGCTGGTCGCCGATGCGCCGTTGTTCCATGCAGGCGTGCTGGACCCGCCACCACGAGACGAACCCTAGCGAGGTCCCGGCCACCTGCAGGGCGAGCAACGCGCTGGTCGCGGTCGTGAGCGTGCGTCGCAGCGAAGGCAACCGCTACTCCGCCACCGTCATCAACCCGGCCATGCCGTCGTCGGCGTGCTCCAGGATGTGGCAGTGGTACATCCAGTCCCCCGGGTTGTCCAGGGCCGACACGAGCGTGACCGTGGTGCGCGGCGGGATGTCGAACGTGTCTTTCCAGCCCTGTCCTTCCGGCACCGTGACGCCGCCCACGTCGACCACCTGGAAGCGGGTGCCGTGGATGTGGAAGGGGTGGTGCATCTCCGATGCGTTCTCGACCTCGAAGGTGGTATCCACGAGGTGTTCGGTGCTCACCACCGGCACGTCGGGCCACACCGCGCCGTCGATGGTGACGGTCCCGCCCATCATGTCTTCTTCCAGGAGCCAGTGGTGGCCGAGGTTCTCGACCGCCTGGCCCCAAGCCGGCACGTCGGGGGCGGGTTGCACCCACCCTGTTCCCGTCACCTCGCCTTCGCCGTAAACGAAGGTGGCCACGGGGTTGTCGCCGTTGCCCAGCGGGTCCACCTCGATCATGTCGCCGTGTTCCTCGTGCAGTTGGAAACGCTTGTTCATCAGCCGGTAGGACTGCCCCGGCTCCCCGGTGGCCTCCACCACCACCATGTACCGCTCGCCCGGCGCGAGCACGACACTCTCCACCGCGTACGGTTCTTCCAGGAAGCCGCCGTCGGTGCCCACGACGGTGAGCGCGTGGTCCTCGAGGTACACGTCCCAGTACCGAGCGTTGCTCGCGTTGACCAGCCGGAGCAGGACGGTCTGTCCCCGGGTCCAGGCGTACTGCCGGTCGTCACGACCGTTCGCCATGAGCAGGTTCCCGAGGCGGCCCATCAGCTGCATCATGCTGGTGTCGGGCGGAGCGATCTGCTGGGTGTCCTCGTCGAGCAGCACGTCGTCGAGCACCACGACCTGGTCGCAGTCCGGGGCCACCTCGTCGGGCGCGTGAACCAGGATGGGGGCGTAGAGTCCGGCCTCGATGGTGGTCGCGGTGTCCATGTGGGTGTGAAACCAGTAGAAACCGGCATCGACGAGGGTGAACTGGTAGTCGAAGCTCTCGCCGGGTTGCACGGGGTCGCCCATCATCTGCATGATCCCGTCCATCTCCGGCGTCACCCGGAGGCCGTGCCAGTGCAGCGACATCTCGATGTCGGTGTCGTTGGTGAAATGCACGGTCACGGTGTCGCCGAGTGTCGCCTCGAGGAGGGGGCCGGGAACCTGCTCGTTGAAGGCAAGGCCGCCGCTGAGCGCGGTCCCCGTGCCCGGGTCCCAGGCGAAGTTGCTCGCGGTGAGGTTCACTTCGACGGCGGCCTCGGCCGGGTCGAGGTCGGCCATCGCGTCGTAGCCGCAGGGCTCCGGGAGCGCCGGCGTGCCGGTGTCGTCACCGCTGCCCGTGCTGCCACCCGGCGGGCCGTCTTTCACGGCGGGGCCGGTGCAGCCAAGGAGGGCAAGCAGTCCGATCAGAGGTGTGCGCATTCGGGCCCGGGGGTACGGCCCTGACCTACACGACCGCGGCTCGTCCCGCCCCTGTGACCTGGACGGTCACGCCGGGGTTTCTGCCGTCACCGCTGCCGGCGGGAGGCCACTGCGGTAGGCGGACGTTTACCATCCCCCGGCCGCCCGATGTCGCGCTCCCTGTTCTCCTTGTTCGCAGTAGCGTGTGCGGTCGAGGCCGCCGACACCTCCAGCGCCGACCGGTCCGGGAGCGACACTGCGGCCGACACCGCCGCCGACACCGCCGCGGATGGCAACGGCGAGTCGTGCGCGGTGGTCACCGGCGGCCACGACTGGTCGTGGTCCGGCGAGTGCCCGCAGATGCCCACGCCCTGCGACATCGTGGTGACCGGGTGTGAGATGGCGATCGACTACGAGGCCGACGGCGGCATGACGATGGGCATGCCGTTCTCGGCCACCATCGTCGACACGACGGTCGTCTTCGCCGACGACAACGGCGTCGACGGGTGCGTGGGGACGGTGGAGTCGGCGGACCTGATCACGGGTTCGTGCAAGGGCGGCTGCACGTTCAAGCTGCGGCGCTAGGTGGTCACCGGGGGAACGGCTGCGCCGCCCCGCCCCTTGCCCCCCTTCCAAATCGCGAAGATCGCCGGGTACACCAGCAGCTCGAGCAGGAACGATGTCACGAGCCCACCTACCATGGGCGCGGCGATGCGTTTCATGACGTCGGCGCCGGTGCCGTCGCTCCACATGATGGGTACCAGCCCCAGCATGGCGCACAGCACGGTCATCAGCTTGGGCCGCACCCTGCGAGCGGCGCCCTCCACGATGCTGTCCTCGAGGTCCCGGGCGTGGCGCATCAGCCCGGTCGCGACGTGTTTCTTGTGGGCCAGCGTGAGGTACAGGAGCATGACCACGCCGGTCTCGGCGTCGAGGCCGGCCAGCGCGATGAGCCCCACCCAAACGGCCACGCTCATGTTGTAGTCGAGCGCCCACAACAACCAGAAGGCGCCGATGAGCGAGAACGGCACGGCGAGCAAGACGATGCCGGTCTCGACGACGGACCCCGTGTTGAGCCACAGCAAGAACGCCACCGCCAGTAGCGTGAGCGGCACGACGATCGCCAGCCGGTCCTTGGCGCGCTCGAAGTACTGGAACTGTCCGGACCACTCCACGCGCACGCCGGCGGGTAGGAGCGCCTGCGCCTGGACCACCGGTCGTGCCGCTTCGACGTAGTCGGCGACGGGCACGTTGCCGGTGTCGACGAAGACGTAGCCCACGAGTTTGCCGCCCTCGCTGCGCAGCATGTCGGGACCGGTGTCGAACTCCACCCTCGCCAGTCGCGACAGGGGAACCAGCGCGCCGCTCGGCGTGGCCACCGTCAGTCGCGACAACGCCTCCGGGTCGTCGCGGTACTCGCGGGCGAATCGCACCGCGATGGGGTAGCGCTCGCGCCCCTCGACGGCCTGGGCCACGTTCATCCCCCCGATGCCGGTCTGGACGAAGTCGAGCACTGCGGCGACCGAGAGGCCGAGGCGACCCGCCTCCTCGCGGTTCACCACGATGTTGGCGTACAGCCCACCCGTCGCGCGCTCGGCCACGGCGCTGCGGGTGCCTGGGAACTTCTTGAGGACCTGCTCGATCGCCACGGCGCCCGCTTCCACCTCGGCGAGGGTGTCGCCGAACACCTTGATGCCCAGCGGGCTGCGGATGCCCGTCGACAACATCTCCGTCCGCGTCTGGATCGGCATCCACCAGGCGTTGGGCATGCCCGGGACCTGCACCGCCGCGTCGAGTTCTTCCAGGAGCGAGTCCCACGTCACGCCCTCGCGCCACTGCTCCCGCGGCTTGAGCGTGATCACCGTCTCGGCCATGGCCAGCGGCGCCGGGTCGGTGGCGCTCTCGGCGCGGCCCATCTTGCCGAACACCCGGTCCACCTCGGGGAAGCCCTTGATCACCTTGTCCATCGCCGTGAGCACGCGCTGGGCCTCCTGCTCGGAGATGCCCGGCGGGGCGGTCGGCATGTGGAGGATCACGCCCTCGTTGAGGGGCGGCATGAACTCGTTGCCCAGGCTGATCGCCACCGGCACCGTGGAGAGCACCGCCAGCGCGGCGAGGGCCACCACCGCCCACCGGGCCCGGACGACCAGGCGGACCACGGGGCTGTACAGGCGCACCAGCCACCGGTTGAGCGGGTTGTCGTCTTCGTGGCGGATGCGCCCCCGGATGAACATGGTCGCGAGCGCGGGCGTGAGGGTGATGGCCAAGAGGGCGGCGAAGGCCATGGCCCAGGTCTTGGTCCAGGCCAGCGGCGAGAAGAGGCGCCCCTCGGTGCCCTCCAGCGTGAAGATCGGCAGGAACGAGACGGTGATCACCAGCAGGGCGAAGAAGGCGCTGGGTCCCACCTCCTGCATGGCGGCGACGATCACCGCCGTGCGATCCCCCGGCCGCCCCTCGGCTTCCCAGTGTTCCAGTTTCTTGTGGACGTTCTCGACGAGGACGATCGCCCCGACGACCATCGCCCCGATGGCCACCGCGATGCCGCCGAGCGACTTGATGTTGCCGTTCACCCCCTGGTAGTGCATTGGCACGAACGCCGCGATCACCGCCAGCGGGAGCACCAGGATCGGCACCAGCGCGCTGCGGGCGTGCATCAGGAACAACAGGATCACCAGCGACACCACCACCAGCTCCTCGACCAGGGTGTCGCGCAGGGTGCTGATCGAGTCGCGGATCAGCTCGGACCGGTCGTAGGTGGTGACGAACTCCACCCCCGCGGGCAGTGAACCCTCGATCTCGGCGATGCGCGCTTTCACCGCGGCGATCACGTCGAGCGCGTTGCCGCCGTAGCGCATCACCACGATGCCGCCCACCGTGTTGCCCTGGCCGTCGAGGTCGGCCACGCCGCGCCGCTGGTCGGGGCCCAGCGACACCTCCGCCACGTCGCCCACGCGCACGCTGAAGCCCGACTGCGCGGGGGTGAGGGTCCGGAGCAGCGGCAGGCTGCTGGCCGCGCCCGCCCCACCGAGGGGCGCCGCGCTGCCGCCTCCCGCGGGCGACGCGGACGGGGTCATCGTCCCGCCGCCGCCGCCCATGCTGCCCATGCCGCCCATGCCGCCCATGCCGCCGCCCGCCCCGGCTGCGGCTGCTGGCATGCCCGGCATGGCGCCCGTGCTGCCGCTGGGGGTCGCCATCGCGCTGCCGGGCGCCGCGGTGGCGGGCGCCGTGGCCGACAGCCAGGGCGTCGAGAACAACGGCGCCAGCGCGATGTCGGCGGGCGAGGTGACGTAGCCCTTGCCGCGGACGACGTGCTCGTGACCGGCGATCTCCAGCACCCGGCCGCCCACGTCGGTGTTGGACGCGACGACGGCGTCCACCACGCTCGAGAGGGGCACGCCATGCGCGGACAGCCGGTCCGGGTCCACCGCGACCTGGTACTGCTTGACGAAGCCGCCCACCGAGGCCACCTGCGCCACCCCCGGCACGCTCTCCAGGGCATAGCGGATCGTCCAGTCCTGGAGGCTGCGCAGGGCCTGGAGGTCCTGCTTGCCGCTGGGATCCACCAGGGCGTACTGGTACACCCATCCCACGCCGGTCGCGTCGGGGCCCAGGGTCGGCGTCACCCCCTCGGGCAGCCGTCCCTGCACGCCGTTGAGGTACTCCAACACCCGGGAGCGCGCCCAGTACAGGTCGGTGTCGTCGTCGAAGATGACGTACACGAACGACATCCCGAACATCGACTGGCCGCGGACCGCGCGCACGTGCGGGGCGGCAAGGAGCGCGGAGGTGATCGGCGTGGTGACCTGGTCCTCGACCAGGTCCGGGCCACGCCCCATCCACTCGGTGAACACGATCACCTGGACGTCGGAGAGGTCCGGGATGGCGTCGAGCGGGGCCTGGCGTGCGGACCAGGCACCCCACAGGCCGAGGGCGAGGGCCGCCAGCAACGTGAGGTAGCGGTGGTGTGCGCACCAGGCGATCACCCGCCCGATGGGCCCCAGTTGGCTGGACTCGGTCACCTCGCCACGGCGGGAGGCATGTCGTGACCGGCGTGCTCGTCGGCGGGGGCCGGCGTGGACCCGTGCTGGTGACCACTCGTCTCGCCGCCTTGTTTCAAACGGCTGTCGGCCGCCACCAGGAAGCTGCCGGCGCGCACGACCAACTCGCCCTCGCGGAGTCCCGTCAGCACCTGCACGTACCCGCCCGACTTCATGCCGGTGGTCACCTCGCGTGGTTCGAGCAGGTCGTTCCCGGTATCGACGAACACCAGGCGGCGGGGCCCGGTGTAGAGCACGGCCGACTCGGGGACGGCCAGGTGCTGCCCGCCGTCGACGTCGATCTCGAGCGTGGCCCACTGGTCCGGGCGGAGGCCGCCACCGGGGTTGTCGACCGTCACGCGGAGCCGGGCGGTCCGGGTGGACGGGTCCACCTCGGGCAAGACCCGCTCCACCACCCCGGGGAGAACCGTTTCCCCCCCGGCAACGCGCACGCGCACCGCCTGGCCTACCCGCACCCGCGCGAGATCGTCTTCGAGCACGGCGCCCTCGACCCACACCCGCGACCGGTCGCCGAGGCGGTACAAGGTCTGGCCCGGGCTCACCATGCCCCCCTCGACGAGCGAGCGACTCAGCACCTCGCCGGCCTGCGGGGCGCGCACGGGCAGGTCGTCGATGGTCCGGCCGCCCGCGACGATCTCGTCGACCTGCGATTGGGGCAGGCCCCAGCGCAGGAGCCGCTGCCGTGCGGCGTCGCGGCGAGCCACGGCGCCGGGGTCGCCCGCCGCGGTCGCGGTGCTGGCGCGGAGAAGGTCGTCCTGGGCGGCCACGAGATCCGGGCTGTACAGCGTGAACAACACCTGGTCCCGGCGGACGTCCTCCCCTGGGGCCCCTCTCACGGCCTTCACCCAGCCCGGCACGCGGACGGTGACGTCGACGAGGCGGTCGGCGTCCCACCCCACGACGGCGGGGACGCGCAGCGAACCCCCCATCGACCGGGTGGCCGCCGGCTCGACCTCGATGCCGAACAGCGCCCGCCGGGTGGCGTCGACGCGCACGGCACCGGTGGCCAACTCGGCGTTGGTCACCGGGGTGAGGTCCATCCCGCAGATCGGGCAGCTCCCCGGGCCCGGCTGCTGGATCGAGGGGTGCATGGGGCAGGTGTAGTAGGCCACCGCGCCCGGGTCCCCGGCGCCGCCATCGGTCGCGGGCGGCGCCTCCGAAGGGAGCAACGAGCATGAGATGGTCGCGACCATGAACAGCAGCGTGGTCGCGACCATGAAGAGCAGGATGGTCGCGAGCTTCATGGTGTGTCTCCGGGTGTCAGTTGTCCCCTGGCGAGTTCCCACTCGCGGGCGCGTAGGGCCAGCGTGGCGAGGGCCACCTCGAGCCGGATCTCCGCCTCGAGCGCGCCGCGCTCCGCCTCCAACAGCGGCCGCACGTCGAGGCTGCCGGCGGAAAAGGCCGAGCGAGCGGCGGCCACCCGGGCCCGGGCAGCGGGGAGCAGTGAGCCCTCCACCGTGGCGACCACTTCGGCCTGGCCCCGGTACTGTCGCTCCGCGCGGGCCACGTCGCGCGCCACGGCGTCCTGGGCCCGTTCGGCCTCGGACTCGGCCGCGATC
>CAYHRZ010000188.1:0-9375 GCA_964359125.1 uncultured Klebsiella sp.
CGTCGAGGTCATCGTCGTCGAAGAGGCCGTCGCAGTCCTCGTCTTTCTTGGCGTCGTCGCAACGCTCGTCGCCGCCGGGGTGCACAGCGGCGTCGAGGTCGTCGCAGTCGCTCTTGCCGTAGCCGTCGCCGTCCCAGTCGAAGATGCCGTCGGCGGGGAAGTTGGCGGCGCAGCCGAGCGCGCTGAGGCCGAGGAGGGTGACCACGACGGGGAGGGCGCGCATCGGGTGGCGCTATCGCGGGCTCAGGGCATGGCAAACAGCGCGTAGCGGCCGGCACGCGCCACCTCGGTCCCCCCGAGGGCCTGCACCTTCATCGCCAGCCCGGTGTCCTGCGTGGGCACCAGCACGTAGTCGACGGCGTCGAGGCCCTTGCCCTTGAGCTTGTCGGCCATGGACTCGTCGTAGGTGTAGGCGCCACGGCGACCGGCCACCAACAGCGAGCCGGTGCGGTCGGTGGCGACCGTCTTGCCGGGAGGGAGCCGCCCGACGAGGGCCCACTCCGGGGCGAGAGGCGGGTTGTCCACACCGAAGCTCGGGAAGATCCGGGGGCGCACGCGAGTCGCGCCCATCCACACCGGCCCGAGTGTAGCGAGCAGCCCGACGAAGGCGGCGAGCGCGAGTGCGCGACCCGGCCCCGCCAAGCGCGGGAAGCGTCCTAGCAGGCGCGACACTACACCCGCGCCGTCGATGGCCCCCGCCACCGCGAAGGCCACCACCGGCGCCATGTGGTGGATGTGCCCGGTCCACACGGCGTCGACGCCCCCCGCCGACGGCGCCGTGAGGTGGATGAACATCGCGCCTAAGCCGGGCAAGAGCGTGAGCGGGGCCAACAGCGAGAGCCACTGCACCGGGACGAAGAAACCAAGGTAGAAGTTACGCGCGTCGCTCCAGTCCCGCGACCACTTCACCCCTAGCTCCATCATCCCGGCCCCCTGGCCGACGGTCTGGTTGTCGTAGCCGGAGAAGTCGCGACCGAGGAACCACAGCAGGCCGGCGTAGGCCGCGGCCACGCCGAGGCCGGTGGCTGTCCACCGGAGGCGGTGCCGCAAGCTCCCGGGAAACGACAGGCCGAGCAGCGGCAACATCGCCACCCACTCCTCCCGCGCGCTGCACAACAACGTCCCCGCGAGCACGAAGCCCACCACGCTCTCGCGGCGGCACTGGTGCAGCGCGAAGAGCGTGAAGGCGATGCCGAAGCTGAGCTCCTGGTAGTCGGCGCGGGCCACGGCGAAACTCGCCGGGTACAAGGCGTAGATCGCGAGGCCCATGGCGCCGCCGAGGGGGCCGCCCACGGGGTGGTTGCCGCCGATGCTCCGCCAGCCGAGGCCGAAGGCCGGGAAACAGCCCAGGGCGACGATGGCGGCCTGGAGGCACACCATCATCTCGGCGCCGGGCCACAGCCGGTACAGGTGGGGCACGACGAGCATCCAGAGGCTGCGGTGCCCGGACCACATCCAGTGGTCGGCGTAGCCGGTGTGGATCGTCTGCAGGTAACGCCCGTCGAGCGCGGCGCTGGCGATCAACTGCTGGTACACCGCCATGCCGTAGTTCTCGACGCAGGCGAGTTGCCGCACCCGCGCGAGCATGTCCCACGCCAGGGCGCTGCCCCAACCCGCCGCGACCACCGCCGGGAGCAACCACCAGAGCGCGCCGCGTTTCACCCTCCCGCCGTAGCTTGCCGGGGCCGCTACCGCCCCGGTAGCACAAATCTACTATCGGTGTACCACGCCCACGCCAGGGCTGGCACGTGGCTTGCCTACCTCTCCGGCACTCCCCGGAGTTGTGATGATGCTCTCAATCTTGCTACCTTCTGCCCTTGCTACCGAGCTTCCCCTGCGGTCGCTCAGCTACGAGATCGACGTCGCCGGCCCCCTGGCCGACATCACCCTCACCCAGGTGTTCCACAACCCGTCGGACACGTTCATGGAGGCGGTGTACACCTTCCCGCTCCCGGGAGACGCCGCCGTCGACGGGATGGTGATGACCTTCGCCGACCGCGAAGTGATCGGCACCGTCAAAGAACGCGGCGCCGCCCGGGAGGCCTACGAGCGGGCGGTGAAGAACGGCCAGGCCGCCGCGCTCACCGAGCAACAGCGCCCCAACGTCTTCACCCAGTCGGTGGGCAACCTGCCGCCCGGGGAGGAGATCACCGTGACGATCCACCTCGTCCAACCCGTGGAGTACCGCGAGGGCGCCTGGGAGCTCGCGGTGCCGCTGACCGTGGGCCCCCGCTTCACCGGCATCAACACCCCCGACGCGGCGGCGATCACCCCGCCGGTGGCCCGCGGCGACACCGGCGTGCGGGTCGACATCGGCGTGGCCCTGGAGACCGGGATGCCGCTGGCGCGGGTGGAGAGCCCCACGCACCCGGCGACGATCCTGTCCGACGAGACCGGCGCCACGGTGGACCTCGTCGGCGCCCGCGCCAACAAGGACTTCGTGCTGCGCTGGGCGGTCGACGCCGACGAACCCCTGGCCGCCGCCATCCGGCAAGGCGAGCACATCGTGGTGTCGATGGAGCCGCCGCTGTCGCCCCCGCGCGAAGACGTCGTCGCCCGCGAGCTCATCTGGGTGGTCGACACCTCCTGCTCCATGTCGGGCACGCCGCTGGACCTCGCCAAGCGCGCCATGTCGCAGGCCTTCGACAGCATGGACGCCCGCGACAGCTTCCTGGTGCTCGACTTCAACGACCAGGTGAGCACCCTCGCCCCGGCGCCGATCCCCGCCACCGAGGCCAACATCGCCGCCGGACGCGCCTACGTGGGTGCCTTCTCGGGTCACGGAGGCACCGACATGACCGCCGGGATCCGCGCCGCCCTGCAGTTGCCCCGGGACCCCCGTCGCGAGCGCTACGTCGTGTTCCTCACCGACGGCTACATCGGCAACGAGAACGACATCTTCGAGACCATCGAGGCCCAGGGTCGCGACACCCACGTGTACAGCTTCGGCCTCGGCAGCTCCGTGAACCGCTTCTTGCTCGACGAGATGGCGTTCATCGGTCGCGGCGTGGCCTACTACCCCCCCTACGGCGGCGACCCCGCCGACAGCGTGGCGTCGTTCCTCGACGTGATCGACCAGCCGGTGCTGAGCAACATCAGCGTCGACTTCGGCGGTCACGACGTCGCCGAGGTGTACCCCTCCCGGCTACGCGACCTGGTGGCCGGGCAGCCGCTGTTCGTGGTGGGCGAGGCGGGAGCTTCGAGCGGCGACTTCGTCACCGTGCGGGGCGTGCTCGGCAACGGCAACTACGAGCGGCGCATCCCGGTGATCGAGTTCGGCGAGGAGGAGGACCACGCCGTGGCCAGCACCTGGGCGCGGCAGAAGGTGGCGGCCCTGGAACGTGCTACGCGTCGCGACGGCGACACCCGCGACGCCCAGGTCCTCGACCTGGCGCTGGACTACCAGTTGCTCACGCGGCTCACCAGCTTCGTGGCCATCGACCGCAAGCGGGTGAACCGCACCGGCGAGCAACACCGGGTGGACCAGGCCTCGGAGATCCCCGAGGGCGTGGACTACGAGGCCGCCGTGTCGCGCGAGTACACCCCGCCGGGCGACCCGCTGCTCACCGTGATCGCGCCCAGTGACGCCGAGAGCGTGACCGCGTTGTTCCCCTGGGGCGAGGAGGTGGCGATGCGCTGGGACAAGCTCCGCCAGCGCTGGTACCACCGCTTCCTCGTGCCCCGCGGCGTGGACGACGGCGAGATCTTCGTGGACATCGAGGTGATCGACGCCCTCGGCCGTCGCTCGGTGCGCACGCAGCGCATCGTGGTCGACGGCAAGGCGCCGGAGTTGGACGTCGACGTGGAGGTGAGTGACGGTTTCACCCGGGTGACGGTGTTCGCCGACGAGCCCTTGCGCAGCATCGTGGTTCAGCCCATGGGCGAGCCCTCGCGACGGGTGCGGCTGGACATCGCACCGGGCACCGACGCCTTCGCGCACACGCTCGAGCTCCCGGGGATGTGGGGACAGGTGGAACTGGTGGCCAAGGACCTGGCGATGAATACCATCCTGGTGCGCGCCGAGGGGCGGGAGTGACCATGCTCTCGCTCCTGGCGGCCTACAGTGTCGACAACGGCGCCTGTGGCGACTTCGTCACCGGCGCCGCCCGGTGGGGCGACGAACTGGTGATCGGCAGCTTCGACCAGGGCGCCTGCGTCCTGCGCCGGGGGGAGTGGGTGAAGCTCGACTTGCCCTCGACGATGGTCAACGACGTGGTGGTGCACCAGGGCGCCTTGTGGGTGGCCACCGCCGAGGGCCTGGTACGGGTGGCGAAGGACCTGTCGACCGTCGTGTACGGCGAGGTGGCCGACAACGTGCCGCGGTCGTCACCGGGGCTGAACCACCCCGGCGCCAACGCGCTCGCCGTGCGCGGCAAGGAGCTTTGGGTGGCCGACGTGCTCGGGCCGGTGAAGGTGTCGGATTCCGGCTGGCGGCGCTACCGCTGGAGTGTTTCCGGCCACAGCTACCAGGCGGTGGCCGCCTGTGGCGCTTCCACCTGGGTGGGCTCGGAAGACGACGGGCTCGCGGTGCGGGGCCTCGAGATCGGTGGCCCCAACGGCCGCTCCGACTGGCACCACGTCAACGCCCTGGACGGCCTGCCCGAGGACTGGGTGATGGCCCTGGCCTGTGCCGGCCCCGCGGCGGCCTGGGTGGGCACCTACCGCAACGGGGTCGGGAAAGTAGACGCCGGCGGCTGGACGCCGGTCCCGGGCCTGGAGAGCGCGTGGGTGCAGGCGCTGGCGGTGCAGGGGAGCACTCTCTGGGTGGGGACCGCCGACGGCCTGTTCCGGGTGACGGATACCGCGGAGCAGGTGACCACCGACGACACCTGGACACTGGTGGTTGACGGCGGGCAGTTGCTGGTGGGCACGCGGGCGGGGTTGGGGGTGTACTCGGTGGGGGGGTGAGGAAACGGACGACGTGACCTCACCGCTCGTGGCAGCTAGGGCGCGGCGAGATCAGAGACCCATCGTCGAACTCGAAGGGCGGCCCGCTCCAACGCCACGTCGCGTCGTCCAGGGCCACCTCCCGGTCGCCCCTGGGCCAGCCGACCACGACCCCCGAGAAGCTAGCCTCGAGGCCGGCCGCCTCGCCCACGACCACGGGCCAGCCGCCCCCCTCGCTGGGGCGTACCACTACCGAGCCCGCCAGCACTCGGAAGTTCTCGAGGATCTCGCAACCGTCGCAGGTGCTCCCCTCGCAGGCCCAGCTGCTTAAGACACCGACGACTTCGAAACCCGAAACCACCCACAGACCCGCGTCTTCGCTGGACAGGTCGAACTCGACTTCGTCCGCCCCCGTGGTGATGGCCGTCCCCACGGGGTCGGGCACCCAGAAGGCCGCGGCAAGCTCGGAAGTCGCGCCCGCCACTCGAATGTCGCCGGTCCAGATGTGAGGGACAATCTCCGCGAGGGCGGTGTTGGCCACCGCGGGTGGGACGTCGTCGTCGCGACACTGTCCGGACGAGGCTCCGCCGTTGCTTCCGGAGTCAAAGCGTGCCTCGCAGGCGTCGTCAGTGCACGACGCGAGCGCGGCCAGGAGAACCGCGCCGATCATCGCACGGCCTCGGGCGCACATGCCATGCTGTCGCGACAGCAACGAGACCCGGACATCACACCCTCGGTCAACTCGCCGCCCAGCCCTGAGTCTAAGGAAGCCAGGAAGTGAGGAAACCAGGAAGCGAGCGTCGAGCGGTTCCGGCGTCGGCGACCCGGCGGGCGGAGGGTTCCTGCCTTCCTCCATTCCTGCATTCCTGAGATGCTTCGGCGCCACACCACCGCTCACTCGACCTCGATCAACGACGGCCACGGACAGTCGTAGCGCCAGTCCTTGCGCCCGTCCACCACGCCGTCGGCGCCCTCGTCGCGGTCCTCCGACACGGGGTTGTCATGGGCGTCGAAGGTCCTGTCCCACCGCTCTTCGACCGTCCCGTCCGCGTCGTCGTCGTGCGTCTCCTCCACGACGTTGCGGCCCGTGTCGTACACGTACGCCCACCGCCAGTCGACCACCCCGTCAGCCTCCACGTCCCCCTCGCTGACCAGAACGTTGCCCCGCTGGTCGTACTCGCCGGTCCAGCGGCTGTCGGTCACGCCGTCGGCGTCGGTGTCCTCGTCGAGGGCGGTACGATTGCCCGCGTCGTCGTAGGTGCAGGACAGCCGGTACTCCACCGTGCCATCGGCGCCGTCGTCCGCCTCGGCGAGGACCAAGTTGCCGCTGTCGTCGTAGGTGTAGCGGACGAGCAGGTCCACCACGCCGTCGGCGCCGTCGTCCCGCTCAAACGTGACGAGTTGGTCGGCCGCGTCGTAGGTGTACACGTACGCCAGGTCGACCACGCCGTCGCCGTCGGAGTCCTGCCGTAGCGACACCCGGTTGCCGTGTTCGTCGTACTCGCTGGTCGAGCGGACCAGGAGTTCACCTTCGGCGTTCCTGATCTCGCTGACCAGTGCGTGGCCGTCGTCGTCGTAGGTGGTGGTAATGACGAAGTCGCCGTTGTCGTACTCGACCTGGTTGCCGTCCTCGTCGTAGGTCCACGACTCGCGGCGGTCGATTTTCGCGTCCGCGTCGTAGTCGGACTCCTCCAGGACGCGGTTGCCCTGCCCGTCGAAGGAAAACGTGTACCGCGCGTCGACCGCGCCGTCCGCGTCGTCGTCGTGCTCCCGCCACGCCGTGCAGGTCTGGGGCGCCTCGGCGGCCGGCTCGGCACAGGCGACGGCCGCGAGGGCGACGAGAACCGAGGCCTGAGCTGGCCAGCGAGCGGCTCGCGTGCGCATGCCGCAGGAGTCTACACCCAAACCCCGGCCCACCGCCGTGCCTTGCCGACGAGGCCCGGCGCCCCTACACTTGTCGTCGTGCCCGTGACTCCCGCCGACGCCGCAGCTACCCTCCGCCGTCGCGACGAGCGCGAGCGCGCGGCCGTCGAGGCACGCGCCGGCGCGCTCCGGTCACGATTGCCCGCGGCAGCTCACTTGCTGCGCGAGCGCCACGGCGCCACCGACATCTGGCTCTTCGGCTCGCTGGCCGGCGGCCGCGTACACGCCGCGAGCGACGTGGACCTGGCCGTCTCGGTGCGCATTGCCGACTACTTCGTGGCGCTGGCCGAGCTCGCCGAGCTGCTCGACGCCGACGTGGACCTCGTCGAGCTGCCCACCGCCGCGCCCTCGCTGGCCGCGCGGATCCTCGCCGAGGGCAGGCCGCTGTGAACGCGGCGCTGGCGGCCCTGCGACGGGAGATCGAGGCCGACGGGGCGATCGCCCTGCGCCGCCTCGACGAGGCGGTTCGGCGGCGACTCGAGGGGGACGGTGACCGGGCGCTGGTCGCGCTCGCGCTCCACCACGCCTACACGGCGATCGAGTCCCTACTCGACCGCCTGGTGCGCCACTTCGACGGCGGCTCGCCCACCGGCCCGGACTCTCACCGTGCCCTCCTCACCCGGGCCGCGCTCGACATACCCGGGATCCGGCCCGCGCTTCTGGGCGCGCCCACGGTCGAGCGGGCGCGCGAGTTGCTGCGCTTCCGCCACTTCCTGCACCACGACTACGGCGCCGAGCTCGATGGCCCGCAGCTCGAGGTCCTCCAGGCGCACGCGCAGGAGCTCGCGACGCTCCTCGCGGGGGACCTCGCCGCGCTCGACACCTGGCTCCAGGCGACGGCCGCCGCCGGCTGAGCCGCGCCCCGCGACCCACGTGGGTCGCCTCCCGCCGGTGGGTGGCGCCGGCGAACACGAGCCGCGCGCCTACGCCGAGTCCGCGCCGCCCTGCATTGGGGTGAGCAACCCAAGCCTCCGGGCCGCCGCCGCGAGTTCCCGGTCGCGGGTGTACAGCGCGGCCTGGTGGCGCAGCGCGAGTTCCAGGTAGGCGGCGTCGTAGGTGCTCAACCCGTGCGTGCGCGCGAGGGACAGGATCTCCCGGGCGGCGCGGGCCGAGGTGAGTTCATCGACCTCGATCGGCAAGGCCTCCAACCGTCGAAAGAAGGCCTCGCCTTGCGCCACGGAGATTCGTTTCCGTCGCTCGCCGACGAGCACCGCGTTCGCGAGTTCCAACGAAAACAGGCTCGGCACGAGGGCAACGCGGTCGGCCAGCTCACCGAGAAGGCGATCCCCCACCTCGTCGGCCTGGTCGTCGAAACACCAACTCAGCGCCACCGACGCGTCGAGCACGACGGCGCTCACTTTCGCCCCCATTCGACCGCCTCCTTCGTCGAGATGCCCAGCGTGACCCCCTTCCGGGCCTCGCGGAACTCTTCGGCGAGGGCCGCCATGTTGACCCGGGGCCGCATCGGCAAGAGTCGCGCCACGGGCCGACCGTGCCGCGTGATGACGAAGCTCTCGCCGCGCTCCACGGCATCGAGCAACTCGGTGAGCCGCGTCTTCGCGTCGTAGGTCCCGACGGTGGTGGGCTCGGCCACGCACAGGGGTTCCGGGTCGAGGTGACGGTACCGCATGATTCCGACCAGTGTACGACCAGTCTAATAACGCGCCCTTGATCGTCCACCCCCCGCGGGCATAGGGCACCCCATGGAAAACGCTCCCGTCGTCTACGGCTACCGCAACGACGTGCTGCCCCTCAAGCTCGCGATCCCGCTGGCCGCGCCCCGGGCGGTGGCGCTGTTGTTGCCCGGCGCCGCCTACACGCAGGACCGGCCGCTCATGGTCGCTGCTCGCGACGTGCTGGTGGGGCAGGGCGCGGAGTGCCTGCTCAGCGAGCGCTACTACGGCATGGATCGCTCGCTCTCGGCGCTCACTGGGGATGACCGCGAGAGCTGCCTCAGCACCGACAGCGGCGCCCTCGGCCGCGCGAGTTTCGAGCGGGCGGCGGGGCGCCCGGTGTGGCTGGTGGGCAAGTCGATCGGCACCACCTGCCTCGCCCACGCGCTGAAACAGGTGCCGGACCTCGCGCAGAGCCCGGTGGCGTGGCTCACGCCGCTCTGGAAGGACGACTTCGTGTACAAGGCGATCGCCGCCCTGGGCGAGCGGTCGCTGGTGCTCGTCGGCACCGCCGACCCGCAGTGGGACGCCGCCATCGCCGAGAAACTGTCCAAGAAGAAGGTGCAGGTGATCGCGGTGGAGGGCGCGGATCACAGCATGGTGGTGGCCGGCAACACCGCCGCCACCGACGGCGCGATTTCCACGCTGCGGTCGCGACTGCAAGCGCTGGTCAACCCGCCGGTGGGGCCGTGAGGGGTTCCGAGCGATGAGCCTCATGTTGCTCGGCTGCGCGGTCGTCACCGAGGGCGACAGCGTGCCGCGCCCCCCGGAGATCGAGTGGCCTGCGGCGGTGACCACGCTGGGCGTCACCGTCGTCCCCGGGAGCCGGCTGGCCACGACCACCGAGAAGAACCCCGGCCTCCCCGAGGGATTGGCCGAGGCGCTGGCGCTG